>JAKOSZ010000174.1 GCA_029776555.1 Bacillota bacterium
ACATGTCCACGTATTTATCAGCCAGTTCCACGGCTCTTTCGCCGGTGACCTCGGTAATAATCCTGAGTCCGGTTGCCTCTTTTGCTTCCTTAAGCAGTTTAAGCCCCTTTTCCTCAAGTCCCTGGAAGGAGTAAGGAGAAGTCCTGGGCTTAAAAGCTCCTCCTCTTAAGAACTGGGCTCCTGCCTTTTTTACGGCAAAGGCCGCCTGGATTATCTGTTCACGGTTTTCTACGGCACAGGGCCCGGCCATGACTACCAGTTCACGCCCGCCTATTTTAACCCCGTTTACGTCAATGATGCTCGGTTCGGGTTTAAAAGTCTTGCTGGCCAGCTTATAGGGCTCTACTATAGGCACCAGCCTCTCAACGCCGGGCATGAGTTCAAGGGGAACACCGGTGAGAACCCTCTTGTCCCCGATGACACCGATTATGGTCCTTTCAACGCCTTTAGAGATGTGAACGCCGAGGCCCAGGTCCTCCAAGACTTTTACCAACTCCCGGATATCTTTCTCCTGGGAACCGGGACGCATTACAATAACCATACCTATCCTGCCTTTCTGCCGGCGCGTCAGCGCCATATGAATTTTTTAAAACCTTACCGTTCTGCCATACTGCTAAAAGCCTGCTTTTGTTTAGGCTCCCGATTTATTAAAATGTACAACGGAAAGCAGGTTAATGTCAAGGATTAATGAGGGGAAAGGGATATGGCGGGATGCCGGAGGGCATGCTTTCCCGCCGCCAGACATTTACCCGCCGGAGAAGGCGGGCATGGTGGAGAGCAGGACTGCACCCCGTATGGAACAGCGCCGGAAGAAGCGGCGGGCGATGAGAACCCGGCGTATTAAATTGGGGTGTTCAATGGGGCGAAGTATGGTATAATAATGTACAATTGTTAGTATACTAATATTACTTTGGGCGGCCTTTGTTTACGGAACCGGAAAAGGTAAGTTTAAAGCCTGCGCGGCATTTAAAACCGGACAAACCCTTTTACAAGTACAGAGGATTAACAGGAAATTAAGGAATAGCCGCAGGCGGACAGTATTTTCCATTTGTCCTGTTGCATGTCCCGGAAGGGAAATAAAAAGTTGCGTAGAATAATAAAAAGTATGTTTGTCTCTTTTAAAGAGGGAACCAAAAGCAGTTGACCAGATCAGGCGTTTAAACGCTGCTTTTAGGATTTATAAAAGATTCAACCGGAAAGGAGAGTCAATACTATACCTATGGCTGGTTGATGCCTGTACGCAGCATTGCCGCTGTGTACGTGTTGTTGGACAGGCATGGGCAGCGTTGGATAGTTATTAAAGGGGGAATTTACTATGAAAGAATTCAGTACCGAAAAAATCCGCAATGTGTGTCTGATGTCCCACGGGGGCGCCGGAAAGACGACCCTGACGGAAGCCATGCTCTTTAATGCCGGCGTATTGGACAGGATGGGCAAGGTTACCGAGGGGACCACAACCACTGACTATGACCCGGAAGAAATCCGGAGAAAGGTTACCGTCAGCACCGCACTGGCGCCGTTTGAGTGGAGAGACCACAAGATCAATATCATTGATACTCCCGGTTACTTTGATTTCGTAGGAGAGGTAAAACAGGGCATAAGGGTTGCGGAGAGTACCATTATCCTGGTTCCGGCCAAGGGCGGAGTAGCCGTAGGTACGGAAAAAAGCTGGGACTATGCCGTAGAACAGGGCATACCCAGGGTGTTCTTTATAAGTAAAATGGACGAGGAAAATGCGGATTACTTTGCGGTTCTTGACCAGCTCGTCGAAGTTTTCGGAAAAAACGTAATAGCCTTTCAGATTCCCATTCTTGAAAAAGATAAATTCATAGGGTATGTGGATGTACTGTCTATGACTGGGAATAAATTCGACGGGAACAAGCTTGTCAATACGCCTGTTCCTGCCGATTTAAGCGATAGAGTGTCGTCAATTAGGGAGGCGCTCAAAGAGGCCATAGCCGAGACTGACGAAGAATTGATGGAGAAGTATTTCGCCGGCGAAGAATTCACGGAAGAGGAGATGAACAGGGGGCTTAAGAAAGGCATAGACAGCGGCTCAATAGTTCCGGTGTTTTGCGGAAGCGCCATTAATAACCAGGGCGTGAACCTCCTTATGGATGCCATAGTCCAGTATTTGCCGTCGCCTGCCGACAAAGCGGTGGTTAAAGCCAAAAAGGCTGACAGCGAAGAGGAAATTGAGCTGAAAGTCTCCCCGGATGCTCCCCTTTCCGCCATCGTGTTCAAGACCGTGGCAGACCCCTTTGTGGGGAAGGTATCCATGTTCAGGGTGTACTCCGGAACGCTGAAGTCCGACTCGACGGTTTACAACTCCTCCTCTAGGAAGACGGAGAAAATCAGCGGGCTCTTCCTGATGAGGGGCAAAAAACAGATTCCGGTAGACAAGCTGGCAGCCGG
>JAKOSZ010000175.1 GCA_029776555.1 Bacillota bacterium
CCCGGGAGGTTACATACGGTATAGCTATTCCTCTCCCTAAGCTTTTCCACCAGCCCGGCATCGGCGTCCACAAAGCACAGGGAGTACCCTGCCCTGTGGAATATGTCCCCGATGAATCCCCTTCCGATTTTGCCGGCTCCCAGCACCACAATTCCTTTTTCCCTGTTTGCCATATTTACGCTCCTCCCAAAAAGCCGCCCGGCAGCTCCTTAAAAAACCGTTCAGCTTTCCTTTGCGTCTTCCGGAGCCGCCCAAATCTCTCTTTGAGGGTCGTATCTACAGTATGAGCTCTCCATGGAGAGCCTAACCTTCTCCCAGCCTTTTTTCAATAATTCAACAGTCTCTTCCAGGGGCTTTATTCCGCTCAGCGCGTCGTATGCCTGCACGCACTCAGCCCCGGTGGCGCATGCCACCCTCAGTGAGTCCTCAATAGACATGCCCTTAAGGAGGGCAGCGATAAAGCCCGCCAGGCTTGTATCCCCCGCCCCGGTGGTGGATACCACTGCAGGAGCACGGAAGGCTTCCTGCAAAAGTTCCCTGGAGGCCCATTTATCAGTGTCCGGCGGCGCCGCTTTGCCCATTCCCCTGATTGCCTCCGGGCCCGAGGTCTTGATGTAGTAGCCTTTTATCCCGCACTTTATTACCGCCACCCTGGCCCCCATGTCAAGTATATTCCTGCCCAGAAAGGGAAGCTTGTCCATGTCCAGGGCTTCAACTATGTCCTTTCCCCGGGAAATTTCGTTTATATGTTTAAAGTACTGCCTGTCCAGCATGTACAGGGTTTCCTCTATGCTTGGGGCAAATATGTCTACATAGGGCAAGAGCCTCTTTAAAATCCCTTCCCAGTCGGCCCTGCCGGCTTCGGAAGACGGGTCCGGAAGGCACATGTCCAGGGATGTGGTTACCCCCAGGCCTTTAACCCTCCTGAAAATCTCCACCAGTTCCTCCCCGTGATTGCTGAACATCCTCCTCATTATGGGGGGATAACCGAAGTGGAACAGTCTTGCCCCGGCCACAAGGCCGTAATCTATGTCATCGGCGCAAAAGGTGTCGTTGGCGCCGGGGTCGTGGAGGAATATCCTGTCTACGCCGGGCGGCGCAAGGATCACCGTGTACGATGTACTGGCTCCCCTGACAACTCTCATTCCCCGGGAAAAGCCCCGCTTTTCCGCCAGCTTCAAAACAATGCCGCCGAAGTAGTCGTCCCCTATCTTCCCCATCAGGACCGTGTTTATGCCCAGTATGGCCAGGGCCATGCCTGTATTGGCCACCGCTCCGCCGGTGGATATACTTACCCCCTCTACGTTGGTGAGTTTCCCCGGCGCCAGGATGTCCATTATATCCTTGTGTCCTTCCCTTTTAAATGCCGGAGCTATGTCCAGGCATATGTGCCCGGCCACAACGGCCTGCAACCCATCGGAGGAAACCATGTCCACCCCTCCCTTGCTTATATAAAATGCTAACACATGGCTTTGGAGGCGTCAATTGTACCTTATACCCATACTCCCAATTACTCCATCTCTCTAAAACCCATTGCCTCATACTCGACCCTGGTGATGGTGTCCTTAACTTTAAGATTTTTCTCCCTTTGGAAGCGGTGGAGGGCATGCTTTAAGTCGTCATTGTATATCCCCGAGACATATCCCTTGTAAAAGCCCAGGGCTTTAAGCCTCTTTTGCACCGCCATAATGTCGGCTCCCCTGTCCCCGGGCTCCAGGGTCCTGAACCCCCTCCCAAAAGGCCCAAAGGGGCCGTTTACTATAGCCACAACAGTGCCGTGAGGCACAATGCTGTAGAGCTCCCTTATATCCTTATTAAACATCCGAATACAGCCATGGCTTGCGGCCCGGCCTATGGACCCCTGGTTGGTGGTGCCGTGTATGCCGTACTTCCCCCATGGGACGTTGAGCCCCAGCCATCTGCCGCCAAAGCCCCCGCCCCAATGCCCCTTTTCCACTATTCTCCACTCGCCGATGGGAGACGGATAGCCCGGCTTGCCCGAAGCTATGGGGTATTTTTTTATGCACTTCCCGTCCTGGAGAAGGTAGAGGACCTTGTCTTCCACCTCGATAAAAATCAGGTACTCGGGTTTTTTGTCGACTTCTTTGGATTCTTCCTCGAACTTTTTCTCATATATCCAATCTATCGTCATCTGGATGCAGGAGAGCACCAGCAGAACGCATAGAAAAATTATCACCGTGAGTTTGACTCTCAACGCGTCCACCTCCCCTACCATAAAATTTATGAGCCGGTCTGCCCGTTTAGACATTAGGGGAGCGTGAGGCAGTAATCCCCCTCAATTTATCCAAGTAATCAGGTTACAGGTACAGGCGGTGTGGGAGGGGAAGTCACAGGCACAGGAGTTGAGGAGAGGAGGCCGCGTTGAGGAGAAAACGGCGCAGGTACAGGCGGCGGTGAGGTATTTTAAATAAAGCCGGGATAGATAAGCGGCAGTGCGATATTGTAAAAAAGCCGGAAATGGATATGCGGCAGTACAGCATTGCAAAAAAGCCGGGGGATGGCTAAAATGAAGCCTTACCCTTCTCCCGGCCTTTAATGTCTTATTCTTCAAACTGTCCTTACAACACGCATATGGAAGCCGTCAAACGGGACCTTGTCAATAAACTGCTCCGAGGAAAAAGAGGTCCTCCCGTACCTGACAAACTCCTTGGTGTTTTTGTCAAGCCAAATGGGCACAGGGATGTCCAGCTCCCTGCACAGCTCTATAAAGCAGCGCTCCAGCCTGTCCCTGTACGGGGAATC
>JAKOSZ010000176.1 GCA_029776555.1 Bacillota bacterium
AAGGCCTTGCTTAAAGCCACGGAGGCCAGCAGGGGCAGACTGGTGGAAAGGGACGATTTGACCGGTTTTAACTGGTCTGAGGTCCCCGCCATCCTGGTGGAGGCGGGTTTTATGTCCAACCCGGAAGAAGACCTTTTGCTGGCCGACGAAGACTACCGCCGAAAACTGGCGGAGGGCATGGCGGAAGGCATTATGGAGTACTTTAAAAAGGTTGAGTAGAAAGACTTAAGCCTTTTCACTGATTGCCGCCTTTATCAGGCCCGTATATGGCCCAGCCAGGTAAGGCCCCAGGGCTTAAGTCATGTCTTTCCCGGCCGGCCATAGTCCGGTGCCATGGACGAAATTCCAAATACTATAGAATACTGATGTGAATAGCGGCATATGAATATCCTGTAAGACTAATTTGTGAGGTGCCGGCCAATGTCCAGGATTGTAAAACATGCACTTGTATGGGTGTTCATTTTAACCATGCTTTCCGGGTGCGCCCTTTTTAAAAAGCTGGGCTTCGGGGGAGATTCCGATGAGCTGCAGCCGGTAAGCAGCATAGCCATCGGCGAGAACGAAGCTAAAATACTTACGGAGAAATTGCCCGTCAGCCTTTACTTTGCCAACGAAGACAACACCAGGTTAAAGAAAGAGATAAGATATGTGCCCAGGTCTGAGGGCTTAAAAAGCGTGGATGACCTTGCCAGCTTGATAATGGAAGAGCTCATAAAAGGACCGAGCCCCGAATCGGGACTTAAGCCCACCATACCCAAGGGCACGAAGTTAAGGTCAAAGGTGTCCGTGGACATAGGCAAAGCAACGGCTACGGTGGACCTTTCCAAAGAATTTGCCGACAACCACCCGGGGGACAAAAATGCCGAGAGAATGACCATATATTCCATAGTCAACTCCCTCAGCGAGATAAAGGAGATACAGGGGGTAAAATTCTTAATAGAGGGTAAGAGCAGGGCGGAATACAAGGGGGGGTTCCAGTTTGACGGCGTTTTCCCCAGGACGGAGTCTTTGATAGACAAAAGCTCGCTGCCCGTCACTTCCGGCCTTGAAAAGGATTCCAAAGGAACTGAAGGCGACAGCGGCAGCGTGGAAACAGCGGACGAATGGATAGGGGATGTGGAAGAGACTTTCGGCCATGAGTGGTACGAGGAAGAGGAATAAGCTTTAAACTGAAATAGCCCCAAAAGGGCTATTTTTATCTGTAGAAAAAAAGGGATATATTGAGGGGTTGACACCTGTCGGCCCCAAAGCTGTCTTGATGGATAAAACGGGGGATAGTAAAATTAGATAATGGCGGGTTTAAAACCAGCGCAGTTATTGCCGCTTATGGAGTGCGCGCCGCAAGAAGGCCCGAAGCAATGGACAAGTCTTTTGGAGGTGGTCCCATGCAAAAGGATGTCATCATTTCGGTAAAGGGGACTCAGGCGACGCCTTATGACGGTTTAAACATCCTGGAACTCATAACCAAGGGCAAATACTATAAAAAAGGCAATGTATACTATGTCACTTACAAGGAAAGCGCGGTTACGGGCATGGAGGGAACTACCACAACCCTGGAGGTGTTGGATGGGGTAGTGACCCTGACCAGGTACGGGTCCGTCAACTCCCACTTTGTGTTTGAGCAGGGACAAAAGCACTTTTCCTATTACGATACGGCAGACGGGGCTTTTACCGTCGGCATACTGACCAACTGGGTGGATGTCAACGTGGATGACAGCGGAGGGGATATTAAGGTCGGTTACGAGATAGAGATAGACAACGCCCGGTCAGGTTTAAACAACTTCCACATGAGGATAAGGGAAGCCGGGAAGCACAGGGTGAACCTGAGCTGAGGGATTGGGAATTGCCCGCGTCGGCTGGCCTGTCTCAAGCTTTCGTGGTATAATGTACTAAATTGATAATACCTGGGAGGTAGCTATGAAAATCAAGTGGTTAGGCCATGCGTGCTTTTTAATCACCTCGGAGAAGGGGACCAGGATAGTGACTGACCCCTTTGACAGCAAGGTTGGCTATGTTCTTCCGGAACTCACCGCCGACATAGTCACCGTCAGCCATGGACACCATGACCACAACAACGTGGGCGCTGTGAAAGGTGATTTTCTGCTGCTGGACAAAGCGGGGGATTTCAGTCATAAGGGTGTGGACACCAAAGGAGTGCAGGTGTTCCATGACGAGGAGGGCGGCTCCAGAAGGGGCAAAAACATCATCTTCAAGCTTACCGTGGACGGCGTAAGGGTATGTCACTGCGGGGATCTGGGCCATGTCCTGAGCGATGAGCAACTGAAGAAAATCGGGGAGGTAGACGTACTGCTGCTGCCGGTGGGCGGGGTATATACCGTTGACGCTGAAAAGGCTTTTGAGGTTAAGAAGCAGTTTAAACCGATCCTGACCATCCCCATGCATTTTAAAACCGATGCCCTCACCTTTTCTCTTGACGGGGTCCAAAGTTTCCTCGATATAGCGGGAGAAGGCAAGGTGTGTAAGGAGCAGGAAGTGGAAGTGACCAGGGATAAGCTTCAGGAGCTGGCCGGAATACTGGTATTAGACTATAAATAAAAACCCTGTCTTTTACCCCATCACTGTTTCTTTTCTATAGGAAACTTGAAAAACGGGCTTGTCCCGTTTTTTGTTTTGAACATGTTAAATGCGGGCCATTCCATGCCGATGAACCGCCTTGTCCTTAAAAACCCTGGCCGAAGGCCAGCGGCCGGATCGCAAAAAGTTGAGCTTCCGGGTTAAAAAAGGGGCAGCTTCTGCCGATTCTATTAATGGGAAATGATTATTGCAAAAGTCTTTGCCACTATAACGCTTTCTGTTTGGAAGGATGAGCCATGCCTTACTTAAGCCATAAAAGCTCTAAATGGGTAAGAAAAACAGTGTCCGCTTTTTTAGCGGCTTTCATGATTATTAGCCTGTCCGTGCAGGTCAATTCGGCAGCGGAAAGTCCTGAGTATACTTTTACAGGCCATGGAGGGGCCGCCGCTGTGTCCGGAATGGCTTTTACCGATGTTGAAAACCTGCAGCCCCGTTCAAGGGATGCGGTTTATGAGGCAGTGGTTCTGGGGATTCTGGAACCGTACAGCGGGAGGTCCTTCAGGCCCAATGCCGCGTTGAGCAGGGAAGAGGCCCTCTCGGCCATATTAAAAGCCGCCGGCAGGCTGGAAGAAGCTCTGACAGCCGCAGAGGCCATTGCCGCCGCTGAAGATCCGGGAGACGAAGATGAGGCTTTGACTCTTGCCTTCTTAAGAATCGCCATGGAAGAAGGGCTTATAACTCCCCGGGACTATGAGGACGCCTTAAGCAGGAACCAGGACGCCTTAAGAGAGTCGGCCTTCAGGAGGAGAAGCCCTGTTCAAAGGCAGGAGTTTGCCTTCTGGCTGGCCAAGGCGTTGAAGCTGCAGCCGGTGGTCACCGGCGCCGGTTTTACGGCTTCCGTTGAAGACTTAAGGGATGTGGATGAGAAGATAAAGCCTTACCTGGAAGCCGTGCTCCAGGAAGGCATAATGGTCCTTGACAGCCAGGGCAGGTTCTTGCCCGCCGAAACCGTCACCAGAGAGGACGGGGCCCTTATTTTCAAGAATGCGGAGGAGTTCTTCCTTCCCTTAATGGGCATGGAGAAAAGGCTTGGAACGGTGGAGAAGATAAATGAATCCAACGACTATTCCGGCGGAAGCGCAAAAAGGGTCAGGACCATTGATGTAAGGAGCAGCAGCGGCAAGCTGCACAGGATTGTGGCCAGAAGGCCTCTTGCCGCTGGTGCCGGCGGCAGCGGCGCCGCGGAAATCGCGGTCTACATGGATGGGCGGCTGGGCGACAGCCTGCTTTTGAAGGAAGGATACGGGATCGAGTACATAACCGACGCCAATGGAAGGGTGTTATTTGTTAAGGTGGTATCCAGGGTTAAAGATACCCGCTATATTGTGGGAGAAGTGGTCTCTCTGGATACGGAAAGGCTCATTTTGGAAATAACCCCCTTTTTCACCCTCCAGTATCCCTACCTGGACATGGACGGCGGCAACGCTTCCTTTGATATCAGGGATTTGGGCCACAGCTTCAATTACAGCGCCGGGCTTAAGGTTTTGAAAGACGGAAGGCTTGCCGGGCTGGAGGACGTTAAGCCGGGTGTTACCCTGATGTTGACCGTAGAAAACGGCCTGGTGACGTCGGTAGAACTGGTCAGGCTGGGAGCGGAAACCCGTGAGGGTGTTGTAAAGGGTATTGTGCAGGAGAATAATCCTGCCATGGGATACATTACCCTCTACTTTGAAGACGGCACCGGGGTATCGGAGGAGCTGAGGTACGGCCTTTTTATACAGAGAACCTACAACTACGGGCAGAAGGACGGCATTGAGGTGTTCAAGAACCACCAGAGAGCCGACCTGGAAGACATAGAGGCCGGCGACACGGTGTTTTTGAAACTGGGAGAAGACGGCAATGTGATTTCCGTAAGCGGAGTGGACAACTATACGGTTAA
>JAKOSZ010000177.1 GCA_029776555.1 Bacillota bacterium
AAATGACCCGCAAGAAGGCAAGACAGGCCCTGTCGTCTTTTATGCACGTTCCATGCAGCCGCTGCCAGGGGACAGGTGAAATCCTTTCTTCGGAAGCAATTGCGTCTAAGGCCCTTAAAGCCGTTGAAATAAGCGCAAGGTACGCCGGAGGGAGAACCATAGGTCTCGAGCTGCACCCTTCGGCGGCCCGGGCAGTTTTAAACATCGGCCGTCGAGGCCTTGAGCTCCTGGAAAAGAGGTACGGTATAAAAATAGAAGTAGTGGAAAACGATATGCTGAAATACGATGAGTTCAGGATAACGGAGCCCGGGTGAAAGGTGTTAAAATCAATGGCGCTTTCTGATTGACAATAGTCAAGGTTGTGTGTTAAAATTTACGAAGCCGCTCGGCTAAGGGCCCAAAAATGCAGTGAAATGACCGAAACTGCTGCCTTTACCGGCGAGACCGTGATGTGGAGGTGCGGTAATGTACGCAGTAATAGAGGCATGCGGAAGACAGTACAGGGTTCAGGAAGGGGACATCCTCTTTATGGACAAATTAGACGCCAATGAAGGCGATACGGTCACTTTTGACAGAGTGCTTGCCGTATCAAAGGGCGAAGGAGACGTGAGCTTCGGCGCCCCTGTCCTTGAAGGTGTCAGCGTAACCGGCAAGGTCCTGAACCACGGAAAGGGCAAGAAAATAATTGTCTTCAAGTACAGGCCCAAGGAGAACTACAGAAGGAAAAAGGGACACAGGCAGCCCTATACCAGAGTACAGATAGAAAAGATCAATGCCTGATAGGTCGTCGGGTTGCAATGGTTGAAGTCAGGATAACAAGGGATAGTGAAGGCCGTATTCGAGAACTTATTGTGGAAGGACACTCCGGGGCCGGCGTAAAAGGGAGCGACATAGTTTGCGCGGCAGTTTCAGCCCTTGCCTACACAGCCGTAAATGCCCTGGAAGAACTGGCAGGAGTAAGGAATTACACCATAAGGGATGGCTATATAAAGTGTACCGTTCCCGGTACTTTGTCAGCAGAGAAGAGGGAAATCAGCAAAATAGTCTTAGAGACTGTGGCTGTAGGATTTAAACAGATAGAGTTTAACCCGGAATACGCCAGGTATATACGGGTAGTTGATAAGGAGGTGCGTAAGGATGATTAGGATAGATTTGCAGTTGTTTGCCCATAAGAAAGGTGTGGGAAGTTCAAGAAACGGCCGTGACAGCGAAGCCAAAAGGCTTGGAGTAAAAAGAGGAGAAGGTCAGTTTGTGCTTGCAGGGAATATCCTTATAAGGCAGAGGGGGACGAAAATTCACCCCGGTTCAAACGTGGGCAAGGGTAAGGATGATACCCTCTTTGCACTGGTAGACGGAAGGGTTAAGTTCCACAGGCTTGGAAAGAACAGAAAGCAGGTAAGCGTTATTCCTGTACAGGCATAGGTTGAGGCGGCTTTAAAAAGGCGGAATTTATGCTGGAATTCTGCCTTTTGCCTTAAGGTTTTACATGGGAGAAAAGGATTGTCCCGGCAAGAGCCGGGATTTATTTTTTGGCCGTTGGTGTATAATATCTTATAACCCGTGTGAATTAACGGCGCAGGGTAAACCCTGTCAGCCGTGATAACAATACGGCAGGCCGAAAGCCGGCCGGGGATTAAAGCAAAAATCAAGCCGGCCATGTTCTAAAAGGCCCGCTGATTGGTGAGAGGTCATGTTCATAGACAGGGCGAAAATATTCGTAAAGGGTGGAAAGGGCGGAAACGGCGCGGTTTCATTCCACCGGGAAAAGTATGTGGCCGCAGGCGGACCTGACGGCGGCGACGGGGGCAAGGGCGGAGACGTCATTTTTATCGCCGACGAGGGAATGAGGACCCTTATCGATTTCAGGTATCAGAAGCGCTATTGCGCTCAAAACGGGGAAAACGGGGGACCCGTCTGCCGGACCGGTAAAAGCGGCGAAGACCTGATTGTGAAGGTGCCTGTGGGGACGGTAGTCAGGGATGAGAAGACCGGCCAGGTATTGGCCGACTTTATAAGCCACGGGCAGGAAGCGGTGATTGCAAGAGGAGGAAAGGGAGGGGCCGGGAATTACCGTTTTGCCACTCCCACAAGGCAGGCCCCCGCTTTTGCCAAGAGCGGCGAACCGGGGGAAGAGCGCTGGGTCCTGCTGGAGCTTAAGCTGCTGGCGGACGTGGGCCTTATCGGCTATCCCAATGTGGGGAAGTCCACCATACTGTCCATGGTTTCCGCCGCAAGGCCTCAAATTGCCGACTACCATTTTACCACCCTGGTGCCCAACCTGGGGGTGGTAAGGCTGTATGAGAACACCAGCTTCGTGATGGCGGACATTCCCGGGCTGATTGAAGGGGCCCACCAGGGTTTAGGGCTTGGCCACGAGTTTTTAAGGCATATAGAGAGGACCAGGGTCCTGGTGCATGTGGTGGATATATCGGGATTTGAGGGCAGAGACCCCTTGAAGGATTTTGAGGTGATCAACTCGGAGCTTAAGCTCTACAATCCGTCTTTAGCCCAAAAGCCGCAGGTCGTGGCCGCCAACAAGATAGATATCCCCGGAGCCGAAGAAAACCTGCCTGTTTTTACCCGGGAGCTTGAAAAGAAGGGCTACAGGGTGTTCCCCATTTCGGCGGCCATCAACCAGGGGCTAAAGGAGCTCATGTATTACGTGGCTGAAATGCTGAAAGAGATCCCTGAGGCGCCGCCGCCTGTCCAGGGGGAAAGGGAGGTCGTTTACACCCCGGAGGAAGAAGAAAAGCCCTTCCAGGTGCGCAGGGAAGGCGGTGTGTTTATGGTGGAGGGCAAGTGGGTGAAAAGGCTGGCTGAGTCGGTGAACTTCAACAGCTACGAGTCCCTGCAGTATTTTCAGAGGGCGCTGAAGATGAAAGGCGTGGTTGAAGCCCTTGAAAATATGGGAATTAATGAAGGGGATACCGTCAGGATATACGATTTCGAGTTTGAGTACGTAAGGTAGACAGGTGTTGTCAAAGGAGGAGAAAGCCCCATGCTCACAGGGAAGCAGCGAAGCTACTTAAAGAATTTGGCCAATGAGCTTCCGGCCATTTTGCAGGTGGGAAAGGGCGGGGTAAACGCCGCCGTCATAGAGCAGTTTAATGAAGCCCTTGAAGCCAGGGAGCTGGTGAAGGGGAGAGTGCTGAAAAACTCTCCTGTGGACGCCAGGGAGGCCTGTGAAGAAATCGCCGAAGCCACCGGCGCCGATATAGTCCAGGTAATAGGAAGCATCTTTGTGCTATACAGGGAGTCAAAGGAGAACAAGGTAATAGAGCTGCCGTGAAGTGACCGGCCGGGTCCCGATGGGGCCGCGGGCTTCTTACCTCAGCCCTGTTTTTCCTGCCGTTTTTTGGTCAGGCTTTCCGCTATTTCTCTGTAAATCTCATAGGAGTGCTTTTTAAAGTTGTCGCATATTTCCCGGGCTCCTGCCTTTGTGCCTACCGTCACCTTTACCTCCAAGAGCTGAAAGTCCCCTTCGGCAATGGAACAGGTAACCGTGTATTCGTTTTCGTTTTCAGGTGTGAAATCGGCATGGACCCGTTCTTCACTCCTGGAGATTTTCTTTAATGCCTGAATGGAGCTGTCATGCCTCTATTTTATGCCGGGGGGCAAAAGGTGGGTAAAGTAGGCCAGGGTTTCCCTGCCGCTTTCTGTTATCCGGTTGCTGGTGTTGCTGTTCTGGCCCACCGGGGTCTATAGGC
>JAKOSZ010000178.1 GCA_029776555.1 Bacillota bacterium
AAAAGAAAGAGGACCGGGTGAGGAGCCCGGCCCTTTGCGGTTGCCGATTGGCGGGAGAGGGTACAAAACGGCAGTAGTAAAAAAACATTTTAGGCAGAGGCAGGCAATGACTTGCCCTGTCCTCTTTTTTGCCGGCGCATTTCGTACAAAACGGTTCGGTTTTGTACAACAGAGAGGGGTAAAAACGGACAAAGAAGTATTGACATAGAAGGATAAAGGGTTTATAATTGGGCTAGAAAGGGGTAGAGAAAGGAGATGACGGCATGGAAAAGGCCGTTTGTTACATAAGGGTTTCTACAGAGGAGCAGGCTAGAGGCGGAGTTTCACTGGCGGCCCAAGAAGAAAGGCTTGCGGCCTACTGCAAGATGACCGGGCTGGAGATAGTGAAGGTAATCCGGGAGGAAGGGGTTTCGGCAGGCAAGCCCCTGGCCACCAGGCCGGGCGGAGAGAGACTGTTACAATTGGTGGCCCGTAAGAAAGTTAAGCACGTGGTGGCCCTGAAACTAGATCGGCTTTTTCGGGACGCCGAGGACGCCCTGCACCAGACCAAGGCCTGGGATAAGGCCGGGATAGCCCTACACCTGGTGGATATGGGCGGGCAAACCCTGAATACGGCGACAGCCATGGGCCGGTTTTTCCTGAATATGATGGCCGGCTTTGCCGAGCTGGAGCGAAACCTGATAGCGGAGAGGACGGCCACGGCCCTAGCCCACAAGAAGACCCACCGGGAAGTTTACAGCCCTACTCCCTACGGCTTTGACCGGGTAGAGGAAAGCCTGACGGAAAACGCCCAGGAGCAGGAGACCCTGGCGCAGATATTCGCCTGGAGACAGGCCGGCTGGAGCTTGAGGAAAATCGCAGCGGAACTGAACAGGCGTGGGGTGCCCACGAAGCAAGGCGGCCAGTGGTATGCCTCTACGGTGCGATATCTCCTACAGAACAATCTTTATCAGGAGGTGGCCTAAATGGCCGAAAGACTTTTGACCCCGGAGGAAGCTGCTGAGCGACTCGCGGTAAGCCCCAAGAGTATTCGGGAATGGCTGCGGCAAGGAAAGCTCAAGGGGGTCAGGGCGGGAAGGCTCTGGCGGATAAGGGAGCGCGACCTGGAGGCCTTCTTAGACCCTGTTCTCCATGCCCTGGAGACTGCTCCAGAGGACGACGAACCCTTGGCTGAAGAAGACAGAAAAGCCATTGCCGAAGCGGAAAAGGCGATAGCCCAGGGCAAGACCAAGCCCTGGGAACAGGTCAAAAGGGAAATAGGACTATGAGGTTTGAGGTGACCGAGCCGGCCGAAAGAGACCTGGCTGACCTGGACAAGAAAACCCAGAGGCGCATTAAGGCTGTCCTAGATCGGCTGCTGACCTACCCGCAAGCCATAGACCTGAAGAAACTCCAGGGTAGCCCGGAGAGATGGCGGGTGAGAGTGGGAGACTGGCGGGTTATCTTGCGGATTGACCGGGAGCAAGGGGTTCTCTACGTCCTGCGGATAAGGCATAGACGGTAGAGCCGAAGAAACAAGGAGGATTTAAAAGTGAGTCAAACAAAGGAACTTAAGGCGTGCCACGAAGACTGCAAACTGCCTCTTGCAATATTTGAAGGAGATCCCTTATACCAAAAACCGCTAAAAATTCCGCATATGAAAACATGCCAGTGTGAGCCAAACCATCTCAATTGTATGACTGCGAAAGAGTGGATTAAGTGCCAACTCGGGGTATGGCAATTTACATATGAGAGGCGCGATATAAGAGATAAAAACGTCCACCCAGCAACCTTCCCGATTTCTTTATCTAAGCGGGTCATAAGTCTCTTTACTCACGAAGGAGAGCTTGTCCTCGACCCCTTCGTCGGAAGTGGAACAACTTTAGTTGCTGCTAGTGATTTAAACAGAAATGCTGCTGGATTTGATTTACAAAGGACATATACTGAATTGTGCGCTTCGAGGCTGTCCGCCAATCCAAATCTTTTTAATGCCGCTATCCAAATTGCAATACAGGACGATGCCAGAAATATTCCCCTTTACCTCGAGCCCGAAAGCGTAGCCCTTATCTGGACATCCCCGCCTTATGCCAACCTTCTCAATCGAAGGCGCAAAAACAAGTCTCGCCGTAACAGGAAAAATGAACAATTTGGTAAGATCGAACAGTATTCACAAGACCCGCGCGACCTGGGCACGATGGAATTGGACACATACACAAAGGCGATGGGGGACATCTTTGAAGGGCTTCTGCCGTTGCTGAGGCCAAAAGGCCACTGTGTCATCAACGTACCCGATATGTGGTGGGAAAATGAACGTATTACAATTCACGTATCTCTGATTCAAGAACTCAGACAGCGCGGTTACGAGCTTCGCAATATTATCATCTGGGATAGGACGAATGTCGTTAACCAAATTGGGATTTTCGGTTGGCCCAATAATTACATTACTATGGGTGTTACTTTTGAGTACCTTTTAGACTTTTGGCGCCCGCTTTAACTCTCAAGAGAAGGAAGGAAAACAGAATGAAGATATTCACAAAACAAGATTTAATAAATGCCCTTCAAGAGATTCGTGCAATGGGTTGGGTACCGAATCTCAGGCCGGGGAACGCAGGTGCCGTAGGAAATACACTTGAAGACCTTTTAGAGATTCAAGAAAACAATTTACCCATTCCTAATGCTGCCGAATGGGAATTAAAATGCCAAAGAATTGGGACGAGTTCTTTAATAACTCTGTTTCATATGGAACCATCACCGCGTGCAATAAGATTCGTCCCTAATATCTTACTGCCTAAATATGGCTGGCCACATGAACAAGCGGGAATAACTTACTCAAAAGATGAGATGAGTTTCCGCCAGACAATAAGTGCGCTTTCAAGAACAGACCGAGGATTTGGTATAGTGGTAGACCGTAGACAAAGGAAACTCTTGGTATCATTTGACGCAAGGTGTGTTGACCAACGCCATAACGAGTGGCTTACATCTGTAAAAGAACGGGTTGGCCACCTTGACGAGTTAAACCCCCAGCCTTATTGGGGGTTTGATGATTTATTTCACAAGGCTGGAACGAAATTATTGAACTGCTTTTTCGTTAGGGCTGAAGTAAAGAGAGAGGAAAGCCAGGAGTTTTTTCGTTATAGCGAAATTATGGTCTTGGAGAAGTTTTCCCTAGAAAAGTTGATCAACGCTATAGAAAACGGTTACATTTTAATTGACTTTGACGCAAGAACAGGGCATAACCATGGCACCAAATTCCGTCTCCGCCAGGATAGGTTTCATGAACTGTACGAGAAGGTTACGCTCATTGAATCCGATAGAAATTGAACCCCTTCCCCGGTGGACACCCTCTCCACCGGTGAATAAAGGTTGACAAGGGGTATGGATAGACACCCTTACCAAACCCCTATCCATCATGATAAGGGGTTGATAAGGGGTAGAGGAGCGGGAACCGCAACGACCGCAGCAAGACCGCAAAGAGGCTGAGGAGGCCAACGGCATGGGGAATAGCGAGGATAGATTGCTGACAATCGCAGAAATAGCGCAAGAGCTGAAACTGCCAGAATCAACGGTGAGATATTACCGGGATCGGTTTGCTGATTTTATACCGACCGTAGGCCGGGGGCGCGGCAGGAAGTACAAACCGGAGGCCCTGGAGGTATTGCGGTTTATTGCGGAAGGGTTGCGGAACGACCTAACCGCA
>JAKOSZ010000179.1 GCA_029776555.1 Bacillota bacterium
ATTGTCCCGATTGAAGATATAGCGAATCCTAAATGCTGTTTATAATATAATTTGGGCTCATCGCTGCTATTGCAATGACTTTTCCCTTAAGTACGGCACTCACTATCCGTATAATACCGTTCCTGGATACGGAACAACTCTGCGTATTTCCCGTTCTTTCTCATTAATTCATCATGGGTGCCGGACTCCACGATGGAGCCGTCTTCCATCACGTAAATGTAGTCAGCCATACGGGTAGAAGAAAGGTTATGGGAAATGTATATAACTGTTTTATCATGTGCCAGTTGTGCTATTGTCGAATTGAATTCGTACTCCGATAATGGGTCCAATGCGCTTGACGGCTCATCAAGTATTATTACTTCTGCGTTTCTATATATTACACGGGCTATGCCAAGCTTTTGGTTTTCTCCTCCCGAAAAGCTTACGCCATCATTGTCAAATTCCTTTGTCAAAACTGACTTTTCCTTTAGAGGAAGTTTTTCAATGACCTTTCCAAGCCCGCTTTTGGAAAAACTGTCACCAAGTTTTTCGGCATCCACCTCTGAGTTCATGGCAATGTTCTGCTCAATTGTGACCGCATAGAGATTAAAGTTCTGCAGCGCGGCGGCAAAACCTCTCCGGTACTGCTGTATGTTATAATCGCGAATATCGGTATTGTTCAAGGTTATCATACCCTCAGCGGGGTCAAAAAGCCGGATCGGCAAGTGCACCAGGGTGGATTTGCCCGAGCCGTTATATCCGACAATGGCTATCTTTTCATTCCTTGCAATTGAAAGGCAAATACGGTTCAACGCGTTTACCCGGGTATTGGGGTAACGGAAACTGATGTTATTGCATTCCAGCAGTTTAAAATCGGAAGGCCATTCTATCCCTTCGGCAATCTCAATGTTGGGCTGTGTTTTCATGAAATCCAGGTACTTGTCTATAAAGAGGCTGTGTTTATAGAATTCAGGCATTGATATGGCAAAATTGCGCAATAAACCGGTTATCCGCTCTGAAGACGATATTAATGCCGTCACATCACCTATGGACAAAACTCTCAACACCAGCAGCTTGTAGCCTAAATAACCATAGTTAACGATGTTCATAAGGATTGAGTAGGTAATGATGTCGGAAACAGCATTAACAGCGAACAGTTTTTTGCCGTATTGGCGCCTTATCCTTTTGGCTTCATCTGCTCTCGCCTGGTATTTGCCCAGGAACATTTTATTCCACTTGCCAATACGCATATCTTTTGCGTACTCGCCCAGGTAGAACAACCTGCGGTAATAAAAACACTCGGTCTCTACGGGACGCAGGTCCACCTGGGCCTTGTAGCTGTACTTGCCGTTGAGGGCATTAGTCAGCAGGTTGACGCCAAAATGTACAACCGCTATTACAAAAATCATAAAATCTATGGAAAAAACCACGTATGCATAAATTACAAAGGTCAGGATATTGGTTATCAGGTTCAGGCAGCTGTCAAACACGGCCATTACCCGGGACTCGCACTCCCTTAACGCCCATATGAACTGCCTGTAATACTCTGAATCGGCATAGCGTAGATAATCTATAGAACCTGTTTTCTTCATAAGTTCCGTCTGCATATGCTGTGCAACCCTTCGCTCAGCTTCCGGTCTGTATAAATTGTTCACTGTGGAACGGACATAAGTGTTCAAGGCTACCAGTGCAAACACTGCGGTCAGAAAAACAAGAATGCGTAAAAAGCCATGCTCATTTGGCAGGTTGTCAAACACAAACTTAAGCAGTATGGGGCCTTTCAGGAGATCCTCTGCAGAAGTTAACAAAACCACTGCCATAGACATCCAGTAATATGCCGGGGAATATCTCTTTACTTCTTTAATCATTCTTATATTGTTGGCTATCACCGTTTTCATAAGGCTGATGCGCACTCCCTGAATTTTTCTTTCTGCCTGTTATACATGGCAGCATATAGTCCGCCTGATGCCATTAATTCCTGGTGGGTACCGCTCTCAACAATTCTCCCCGATTCCATTACGTAAATTTGGTCCATTGCTGAAGCAAGCCGCAGCTTGTGAGTAATAAGTATTACAGTACTCTCTCCTGCCTTTTCCATCATATTTGCAAAAATCAACTGCTCTGCCTTTGGGTCAAGGTTGGAAGTCGGTTCATCCCAGATGTATATCGGACTGGTTTTGACAAGGGATCTTCCTATAGCAAGGCGTTGATTTTGTCCGCCGGAAAGACCAACGCCGTTAGGGTCAAACTCGGCAGACAATACGGTATTTGCGCCCTTGCGCAATTGGCTCACTTTCGCTGATAAATCAACCAACTCCAGCACTTCATTTACTTTCCCCATATCCTCTTCACGCACTGTGTCCTGCATGATGTTTTCAGCTATTGATACCCCGTAGATTTTGTATTCCTGCCATACAATGCCGAATAGTTCCCTGTACTTTTCCAGTTGGTATGTCCTAATATCTTTGCCGTTTAACAATATTTGGCCTTCTCCTGTCTCATAGAGCCTTAAAAGCAGCTTGACAAGCGATGTTTTACCTGAGCCGTTGGGCCCGACAATTGCGATTTTGTTGCCATGCGGAATGTCAAGCGAAACGTTGCGCAGGGCATACTCTTTTTTGTTCCTGTAGCGAAAAGAAACGTTTTTAACCTGCAAATGGCAACAGGCTGACTCAGGAATCTCCCCTTCCCGGTTAAGCTCTATGTGAGGTTTCTGCCGCAGAAAACTGCTTAGGTTTTCGATAAACACCATGTTGTTGTATATCTCCATCATGTGTACCAGGACGTTTTTGACATACCGGGTAAGGTTAGATGCCGCATAAAGCAAAGACATCATGTCGCCTATCATAAAACTCTTTTTATAGATATATGAGTGGACAATTTTCACCAGTGATATGAATAGAATAAAGAGTTCGCTTAACAGGCTTCTCAATATATTCAGAAAAGCTTTTTTGGGCCCGTATTCGGCAATAATCCTGCGGAGTTTTTCCGAGGCCCCTGAGAATAAATCCAGGATCGCATTTTTGATATCTGTAATGCGTATCTCTGCAGCATATCTTTGCTCATACATCAGCCTTTTGGCATAGTCCTGCTTCCGTAAGAAGTAGAGCCTCTCAGACTCATATTTTTTATTGGTCTCGTTGTATCTTTTGTCCAGGAAATAAACAGAAAAGCTTATTATCGCGACAAACAGCAGTATTACCGGCTCCCGGGTGACAACAAAAACGAGATTGAAGGTCATGGCAAAAACTATGCAAAGTATGCCTGCAACCTGTTGAACAAAAGAATAAAGCTTGCTGTCCACTTCGGAGAGGACTTTATAATATTCATCATAGTAATCAGGGTCTTCATAGTTTACCAGGTCAATAGCTGCGGCTTTCTGATATATTTCCGCGGTAATCTTCTTGCGGAGTTCCTCCAAAGCCACAGGTTGATAAATATGGGCATACCAGTTCCTGAAGCAGTCCGTTATGATGTTGAAAACCGTAAAAATTATAATAAGTACCAGCGCTTCCATAAATGGAGCGCCGCTCTCAAAAGCATTCAGTATTCTCCTTAAAAAAACAAGAGAATACACGGTACCCAAGGCGTACAGAGTAAAAGTGTATAATAAGGTCAGCGCTATGTAGCCGGGCTTAAAATTATGCACCAGTTTCAATATGAACTTTACATTGCGAAATCCCTGCCTCATTTGAACATCTCCGCAAATGGCTGTTTAATGACCTGCTTTTTTGCGTATATACCTGTTTTCTTATATAATCCAATTAAAGTAGTAACAAAATCAGCAAACAAATGCCTGGCTTCTGTCCAATTGTTCTTTATAAAAACTGTTTCAAAATACGAAGAGAGAACTTCACCAATTTCAGACCTATAACTCTCAATTATCCTTCCACGTTCTTCATATCCGTCAGGGTAAATTGAATGTATGATACTCCATAGCTGAAGCTGTTCTCTTGTATTTCAGAAGCTTTTACTGCTTTATGCGAATTTGGTAACATGTCTAAAATATAAGCCATATTATAACATATTTTTTGACTGAAAAGCATTAAGGCATAAGGGCTGCCGCTTAACCAGTATCAGGGCCCTTATGGGCAAGATGACAACGCAGGAACAATAACCAGATAAAAACAGGCCCATTGCTTCTAATGTGTGCTTGAAAAATTTCAATCCTCTAGAACAGCTTCAGCAGTATGAAGCCAAGAAGGGCGATGCTGCCCGCTAAAGAGAGGTTAATAAATACATTCACCAGGTATTTGTTGCTGAGTATCCTTTCCCTGCCGCGTATTCTTCTGGGTTTTTTGACATGTAAATTGTTTTCTTTTATGAAGTTGTTTATTATCAGTTCCGCCTCTTTTAAAATGAAGTCGGGGTCGCTCTTTCTTGCCTTTGAAGCCTCCTCGCCGCTGTTTTCCAGGCATTTTTCCAGGCTGGAACCGTTTTTAAGTATAAGTATGGCTTCTTCGATCAAATTGGAAGGCAAGTCTTTCAAGACCACCACTTTCTTAGTAGCGCCGCTAACCATAAGCACCCTCCGAACACACCTGTTTTGAACCTAGTTTATGTTTCCAAAGCATAAATTATACATATAGCCAAATCTTACCTAACCAACCTTCTTCCATATTTTAGCCACAAGGACCAGCATGTCGTCCCTCGGCCTGGACTCGGAGTAATCCTGTGCCCTGTTCAAAAGGGCATCGGCAATTTCCTGCGGGTTAAAGCTTTCTATCTCACTTAAGAAGTCAACTATGTTCCTCTCCTCCGCCGCCTCCGCAAACACATCGTACACCCCGTCGCTCATCATTATCACAAAATCCCCGTTGTTTACGGCCTTCCTGGCCAGCTCCACGTCCACATCGCCGAAAATCCCGGCGGGCAGCGAAGCGGAACGCACCACTTCCACCTTCCCGCTCTTTTTTATGTAAGTGGGTGAGGCGCCGATTTTAATAAACTCCACACCCCCGTCCCGCAGATCAATTACCGAAATATCCATGGTGGCGTATATTTCCCCGTTGGACATTAAAACCAGGACGGAGTTAATAAGCTGTACCGAGAGGCTCTCGTCAAAGCCCGAGCTTAAAAACTGCTCCAGCAGGTTTATGGCAGCCCGGCTTTGACAGGCGGCCTTATGGCCGGACCCCATGCCGTCGCTTAAGGCAAGGATGTACTTGCCGTTGTCCGTTTCCATAAAGGTGTAATTGTCCCCTGACACATTCCCGTCATACTTGACTGCCCTGGCAATGCCCACCGTCACCCTCAGCGGTTCTTCCTCCGTAAACTTTAAGTGGCACAGGCTGCCGTCCAGGCTCGTGCAGCAGCCGCCCACCAGCGCCATCTTCCTGCCGACAGCTGCGGAGACCTGTTTTTGTATTAAGGCGGCGCACTGCTTCCTTCCCTGGCATCCCCTGTGGAGGATGGCCACCTCCTGTTTCCCCGCCAAGTTCCTGTAGACGTCCACGTTTTTGACCACGCAGCCTTTTTCCGTCAGTGTACTGAAAACCAGCTCCTCTAAATCGGCGTTAAAGCATATGTCCTCCTCCAGCCTGGAGGCCAGCTCCAATATGGCCCTGGCAAGGCCGTTTAACTGCTGTGCTACCAGGGCCCTGTTCTCCGCCAGTCGGCCCCTCCACATCATATCAACCCTGAAAGCTTCGTAAACACTGTTAACCGCTTCGACAAAGCCCTCTACCTTCTGGCACCTTTCAATGAAATAGGGCGGTATGTCCTTTTCGTCAATAAATCCTTTGGCGTCAAGCCTTTCGATTATCTTAAACAACACCTGGTAGGTATTGTAGAAGTTGCGCTCCCAGCAGTGGCCGCAAAGGCCGCAGTCCTTGCACATCCTTTCCGCCACGCGGTCAAGAAGTACGCTGATGTCCTTTTTGTCAGCGGCCAGTCTTGTAGTGGAGACCTCGGCCAGTGTCTTTGAAAGCTCACCAAAGGCCCGGGAAAACTTCTTTAAGTTCTCTACCGCCATCTCCCTTATCCTCACGTTGTAGCCCTTTCTCTCGGCAAGAGGGGCCTCGCCCGTTCCCAAAAACCCCAGCAGCTTGCCCGCGGCCCGGGACGGCACCATCAGGTAGATGAAAATGGCGACCAGGATCTCCTTTAAGTAAATCATCACCTCGGTAGACCCGTTCATGTACAGGGTAAGTATCGAGTTTCCCATTACAAAGCCAAGCCCTGGGCCTGCCCTCCCAAATCCCTTAAACAGCCCCGACAAAAACCCGCAAAAGGCGTAAGTGCCTATAACAAGCGGCGTAACCAGGGGGGAAACGCAGGCCAGGATACCCGCCGTTACCCCCACCGCGGCCCCGGCTCCCGAGCCGTAAAGCCGGCTATAGGTAAGCACTGTCAATATGTAAATGATGTTCTTAACATTTACCCCCATGACCTCCAGTTCCCCTAAACCGGAAACTGCCAGTATTAAGGTGATGGCCTGGTGTGTGCCCTGTTCTCCCGGCAGCCGGGTTTCCCCCGGAGCTTCACTGCTGAAATAAGCCATGGAGCTTCTGAATATAAAAACCGAGGTGAAAACTATAAAACCGTAAAACAGCATTTTCAAGATGTCAAACAGCATAAAGCCCTGGAGCTGGACTATTATAAGCTGCGGTATACAAACGCTTGCAAGGGCCAAAACCGCGCGGCTTATGCCTGTAAGCTTAACAAGCTTCCTGCAAAGGAATGTCAGGGCGCTGAAAATGAGCATTCCGGCCAAGGATATGTAAAGCTGTTCCCATGCCCCTCTCGAAGCTATGCCGGATAACACGGCCAGCGCAGTCAAGAACGCCCTTGCCTCAAAGTCCATTACCGAAGCAAATACCGCTGCCCCAAAGGGCATCAGCCCGCCCGGAAGGGTGACCCTTCCCAGCAGGAAAGTGAGGACTAAGCCAAAAATTCTTTTGTTTACAAAAAAGCTCCCTGGAAAACCCCTCCTCTTTTTTTTCCTTGAGTGTATTTCACTACCCGATGCAGTCTTTTCCGGGCCGGCATACGTTTTCATCTTTTGTAACCTCCAGTCCAGGGTGAAATTCCTGACCGTCGCCAGTAGAACTGTTTGGAACTGCGCATATGGAAAGTCCGGGTTCAGTATGTCTGATTATACTCGATACCCCTGGGTATACTTTGTCAGTTTTCGGAATGGCATATAAAAAAAATTGTGACAATGTTTGGCAAAACCTTACCGGCAGCAACAGCTTTTCCGGTTTGCTCTATCCTGGAAGTAAATTTACAAGGTCTGCTCAAAGTTTTCCATATGTAATTTTCAGTCGGAAACATTTTAGGAATCAACAAAGAAACTTATAAACCCCGGGCAGCCCAGCCATACTGGCGGTGTATGTAAAGCCGGAACTCTTTCGAAGCGAGCCCGCGGAATGGGCTTCTTTAAGTTAAAGAAGGTGGCGTTGGAAAAAAACACCGGCTTTTTAAGCCGGCCTATTTCATAGATAAGGAGTTTTAAAGGGAGTTGATAAACCAGCAAGTGCCGGTTTAAACTTTAACGGCGTTACAATACGCCCTGTTCAATCCAGGGGGCGTATTCTAGCCACCGTATACTTCCAGCTCGTTGATGGCATACCCCCACTGGGTTGCCCTCTCGGTTAAGTTTAACTTCACGTACCTTGCCTTGACCGGTGTAAAGGTTATGTCGTCAATGTTTCCGTCTCCGGTGGTGGTAGAGAAAACGTTGTACCATGTGTTCTGGTCCTCGGATACCTGGATGTAGTAGGATTTCCCGTAAGCCACGTCCCAGTAGATTTTTACTCTGGCTATATTCTGAGCTGAACCCAGATCCACGGAAATCCACTGCAAATCGGCATACTGGCTGTACCAGCAGGTCTCTTTTTTCCCATCCACGGCTTTTTCGGCTCCACGGCTGGCGTCGTCCTGGGACGAAGCCTGGGCGGTTTTGCCCAGCGCCAGGTTGGTGGTATTGGCCGGCGATAATATCTCAGCCTTATCCAAAGCTATGACGTAATTCAAAGAGCTGGCGTTTTTCTCGCCGGTTACCCTCACCTTGAGCACATGGTAGCCCATGCTGAGTTCCGGGCTCTCGTACAGGAGGACGCTGTCCTGCCTGTCCTTTGAGAAGGTGTCTACCTTAACCTCGGCTCCCCCGTCTATGGAAATGGCAGCTATACCGTTGCTCACATCCTTCACGCCGTACAGCTTTATCTTCTTGCCGTAGAACAGCACGTTGCAGTAAGCATCCTGGCTGTTGGAGAAATGGCAGTCGCCCATATACAGCGTGTTCCTGTTGGTGTAACTCCAGGTTCCGAAGTACTCAAACCTCGCGCTTCCCGTCCCTGTGGAGTTGTCATTCAAGTAAATGGTTTCCACCGGTTCAGGGGCAGGGGTGGGAGGAGTCTGATCCGGCGTACCGGGGTCCACAACCACAGCTCTGTCAATGGTGACGAAATAGTCCGTAGCCTTTTTATTTTTCTCCCCTGTTACCCGTATCTTAAGCACATGGTTCCCCGGCGAAAGGGTTGGACTTTCGTATATCAGGACATTGTCCTCCCGTTCCTTTGCGTAATAGTCCACCTTATTCTCTTTTCCGTTGTCGATGGAAACCGCGGCAATTCCGCAGTTAGGGGCGTTGGCGCCGTATATCCTTATTTTACGGCCGTTGAACTTGATCAGGGCATATGCGCCTGTTTCTTTTGACCAGTGGTTATCATCGCCATAAGCTCCGTCCTGGAACCCATAGCTCCAGTTCCCCACGTAGGAAAACTGGTTATATCCCGTGCCGGTTATGCTGTCGTTTATTACAATGGTCTCCGGGCTTGGAACGATTACCAGTCCGTGTTTTTCATCCCAGTGCACTTCCAGCTGGAAAAGCTCCGCTATAAGCTTGATAAGCTTTACGGTTTTCTTGTTCCCGTTCTGTTTAAAGACGTTGGTTTTATACTCCTTGCCGTTTAAGCTGATGGTCTTTTTCCCCAGGTCGATGACCACTTTGGTACCGCCTTTAACAATGGTAACCTGGTTGGCGTTGCCGTCATAGCTGAGCTGCGCGCCCATGCCCTTTGTTATGATATCCACCGGGATGATAATATTTTCCTGCTTTATCATGGGCATCGTCAGCTTCAATATGTCTTCGTCCTTGGCAGGCAGGTAGCTGGAGTAGTCCTTGGTTTTTTTCTTATACTCAATCAGTTCCTTTATGAGATTGGTCCTCTCGGAGGCCTTGCACAGATGGTTTGTCAGCTGCTTTATCAGCTGCTCCAGCTTAGTGCCCTTTACTGCTTTCGCCTTGTCGTTTTTGGCGTATACCGCACCGGACGATAGTATTAAAGACAGCGCGATTACGATGCACAGCAGTTTTTTCATCATAAAAATACCGCCCTCCCTCTTAACAGTAATGTCCGTTTTCCTCGTTCAGCACTTTTCTTTTGCCAAAACAGGTGAGTCAAGCCAGCGCTGGTTCGACTTCGTTGCTTCTGTTATATCTGTTCGAAGGGTTTGCGGTATTTTTGGTATAATGTTCATTTTGTAACAATTTTGTAATATAAAGCCGCTTATCTGCGCCTGCTGGAGTTTTTGCCGCTTTTTCCCGTACTTCTTCCGGCATTATCCCTCCTGTCGCTGTTACTGTTTTCACTGTTCCTGCTTTCGCTCTTCTGCCTCCTGTTTTCACCTTCGGAGGGATTCAAAAAGCTTATGTTCTGCTTAGAAAAGCTTATGCTCTGCAAGGACAGGCCTATGCCGCCGCTGGTTTCCCTGCTGGCAAAAATCAAACCGTAACCCTGCTTTCCCGTATAAACTCCTTCTCTTTCTCCTCTGCTGCCGCCCTTGTATACCCGGTCCTGATTGCGCTTCTCCCGCTGGTCCCGGTCGCTGTCCTTCTTCCGGCTCTCTTCTTTCTCCGGCCCTTTGCTGCCCTTATCTTTAGCGCCGCTGCTGCCTTTTTCCTCTCCCTTTCCTTTATTGGAGTCCTTTTCTTCCACCTTGCCTTTACCGGCGCCCTTTTCTTCGCCTTTGTTTTTATTGGAGCCCTTTTCTTCGCCCTTGCCTTTATTGGGACCCTGCTTTTTGTCTTCTCTGTCGCTTTCCCGATCGCGGTTTTCCTGCAGCTGTTCCCTAATCTTATCCGTGACTTTCTGCAGGCTCTCTGAAACCCGGTTTTCCACCAACAGCTTTTGCACTGCTGCCTTTATGGTTGAAACAGCATTTTCCGCCTTTTTGCCTTTCTCCGTAGACTTGTTCCCGCTGCTGACACCCTTTTGGGCTTTTTTCTCATCTTCTTCATCCTTCTTGTTCGTATTGTTTTTTAACTTGTCCTTAAGCTCCTGGAGCTTTTCCTTGTATTCATCGACCTTGGACTTGATATCATCTTTCCGGGAGTCTATATCCCTGGTCTCCTCTTTCTCCTTCTTGCCGGAGTCGGGCTTTTTCATCTCTTTTATGGCTTCCTTTATGACCTCGCCGAGAGAGCTGTTCTCCTTAACTTCGGGGTACTCTTTTTCCAGTTCCTTCACCAGCACAAGATCCCCGGGGGTAATGCCCAGGTTCTTTGCCTCCTGTCGGCTTTCCAGGCTTATGTCTTTTACTATAAGCTCAGGGGGCGGAGCAGCATTATCAGGCTTTTCAGTATTCAGCTTTTCTGGAGCCTTGTTTTCAATTACCCGCTTTACCTGGGAAGCCTTTTGGTTGTTCTTGCTGGCAACGGTTATGAGGACATCGCCGGAAAGGTTTTTGTCAATATAACCCTCTTCCATGGCGCTCTTTAGCAGGATGGACACCCCGTTGGCCACGGTTTTGTTTTTGAAGCTGCCCGCCGCCAGGAGTTGCTTCCCTTCCTCATTCAGCCCTTCGGCCTTGATGATCCTGTCAAAAACGTTTAGGGTAAACTCCACACTGGGGTTAATGTCTATGTTGACATAACTGTAGGGCTCACTGTAAGCATACCCAGCTATGCCAATGCCTAAAACTATTACAAAGGCCGCAGCTATTGACACCGTGCGCATGAGCCTGCCGTAGTCAGCTTTAGCCAGGTGCCCCAGGTCAACCTCACACCCCACCTCTATTTGTCCGCTATTTCTCATCTTTATAAACCGGCCCTTTTGGTCCAGCACCACAGCGAAGTGTTTGCCCACTTCCATTACGACGCCCTTCATACACTCACCCCCAGTCCACGAAACTGCGAAGGTATTCATAGTCACCGGTAGAAATTATTATCGCGGCTATTAAATATTTTCGAACTCTTTCTATCTTTTTTTGGGAAATGCCAAGATTTTCTCCTATCTTAGCCAACGGGAGGCTTTTTTTACTCTTCATCGTTTCCACCAGGGAAGGATTTGAAAGCATAAACCTTATTATGTCCCCGCACATCTTCCGGCTTTTCTTGTGTTTAGGCGATTCTTTCACCAGCTGAAAAAAGTTTATCCCCCAATTCTCCAGTTCCTTTTTCAGCATCTCAATCTCAAGTTTCCTGTACTGGCTTAATTCCGCGCTGGCAAAGGCATCCGCAGCTTCCTCTATACCTAAATCCGGTATTCCCTCGTTTGTTTCTCCGTTTAAATAGTCCCGCATCAGTATGACCCTGCTGTGCTTCTTCTCTTTCCTGTAGTAGTCCTGAAGCCGCCTTTTAATCACATGGCGGGCAAAGGAAAGAAAGTTTCCCTTTTGGGGGTCATGCTGCTTTATGGCTTCCACAAAGGCCATCATCCCTATGCTCAGCTCATCATCCTGGCCATACTGGACATACCTTCCCACAGACTTTTCCACGCATGCGGCTATAAAAGGCTTGTATTCCTCCACAAACCTGGCAATCTCCTCGTTGTCGTTTTTTATTTTACCGATCCTGTCATCCAAGGGCGAAACACTCATTTGCAGCCTCCCTGGTCATGCTCCTGTTACCAGTTTGTCCAAAATTAACCCAGGTATAAAAGGAATACGGATTATTGCCGCCGTTTTGGGAATTCAAAATTATAATATGTCACTTTATATTTATTCGCAACCGTTGGATAAAATTTCGGGTAATACTTAAGCTTCCCATGGCTTTTTATCAGGAAAACCCCAGAACCTGGTTTGAACTGGGGTTTTTTCTCAAAATAAATTCCGTCCGGTATAGCGGAGGTTCCCGGTAAGAGCGGGCTTTTTATCTCATTTCCTGCCCGCCGGTAACATTTATGGCCTGGCCGGTCATGTACGAGGCATCGTCAGACGCCAGGAACACAAGTACGTTGGCAACGTCATCGTAAGTGCAGGCCCTGCCCAGGGGCACCTGGGCCAGGTATTTCTGCCGCACCTGTTCAACGGTTAAACCCTGGTTTTTGGAGTACTGCTCCAACAGGCTGTTAACCCAGAGGGGTGAATCCAGCAGGTTTCCGGGGCAGATGGCGTTTACCCTGATGCCGTATTCCGCCAGTTCCAGGGCAAGGCTCTGGGTGAAGCCTATACCGCCGAACTTGGAGGCTGCGTAGGCCGAGTTTTTATAGGAACCCTTCTTGCCGGACTTGCTGTTGATCTGTATGATATTGCCCTTCCGGTTGGGAATCATGACCTTGGCCGCCGCTTTCGCGCAGAGGAAATAGCCTACAAGGTTAACCTCCATCATCTTTCTCCACTGTTCCGCGGGAAATTCGGTAACGGGTTTGGCTATCAGTATCCCGGCGTTGCTCACCATGAGGTCCAGCTTGCCGAACCTCTCCACGGCGGTTTTTACCATGTCTTCTACCTGCTGCTCATTGGTAACATCCACTTTCACCGCCACCGCATCGGTAAGGCTCTCAGCCACCTTTTTCGCCTGTTCAAAGTTTATATCGGCCACCACCACCTTGCAGCCTTCTTTGTCCAGCCGGCGCGCCAGGGCTTCGCCTAAACCCTGGGCCGCCCCGGTCACAATTGCAACCTGTCCTTCCAACCTGCCCATAAAACACACCTCCAATAGTCTCTTTTCACATTACGCAGACACCGCAGCGGGCCGCTTCAGCCTCCACCTCGGGGGGCAGCGGCTCATCCGCCACCCAGACGTCGATATCCTCAAGCCCCGCATAAGTGAAGGCCATATTCTTGTTTATCTTGCTTACGTCCATTAAGAGAATTACTTTCTTGGCCCTTTTTACCAGCTTCTTTTTAAGCTCGCACTCGTATATGTTGGACACGGTAAAACCGCTTTCTATGGAAAAGCCCGATGCCGCCATAAAGGCAAGGTCAATGTTTATGCTGTCAAGGGAAGACATGGCCTCGGGGCCGGACACGGAGAGGGTGTTCCTGTTTACAAGCCCTCCCAGCAGGACCACCGAGAGCCGGGGCTTTTTAATCAGTTCCAGGGCGGTGTTGACGCCGTCGGTTATAATGGAATAGCTTTCATCCGGCAGAAGCCTGGCAAGGCACATCACCGTGCTGCCGGCGTCAAAGAAGATGGAGCGCCCTCTTTCCATGAGAGTTACCGCCTTTTTGGCGATTTTCATCTTGGCCTCCACGTTCTCCGCGGCCCTTATGGAATAGGCGTCTTCCTCCCCGGCAATCCTGGTAACCTTTTTCACGCTCACCGCGCCGCCATAGGTGCGTATAAGACGGCCCTCTTCCTCAAGGCTGTTTAAGTCCCGCCTTAAGGTCATGGCGGAAACGTCGGGGAAAATCTCCTTAAGCTGCTTAAGCTGGATTTCCCCCTTTTGCTCCAGTATTTGCATTATCTGCTTCTGCCTTTCGCTAACCAAAGCCCCACTCTCCTTTATTGCCCTTCCCTGCCGCCGGTGCTCTAGCTTCAGGGCTTAAACTCCCAGTTTTTTAAGCCTCAGCGACTCATTCACCGTAAAGTTGTTGCGAGCCGTGTGTCCTTTCAAAGGCATTATCCTCTCATGCACGGCGTCCACTATCCAGTCGGCCTGGGGGAAGAAGTACTGCTCAAACTCGTAGGCGGGAACAATCCAGTTCCTGGCGCCTACCACCACCGGCGGGGCGTCCAGGTAGTCAAAGGCCGCCTCGCTTATGGTCTGGGCCATTTCCTTAAGGAAGGAGCCCCTTTCACAGGCATCGCTGGCAAGGACTATCTTCCCTGTTTTCTTTACCGATTCCATGACCTTCTCATAGTTAAAGGGCACAATGGACCTGGCGTCTATTATTTCCACCGAGAGCCCGTACTTCTCTTCCAGGACCTTGGCGGCGTCCAGGGCCTTATACAGGGTAGCCCCTATGGTCAGGATGGTAAGGTCCTTCCCTTCCTTCTTTACGTCAGGCTCGCCTATGGGGATTTCATAGCAGCCCTCAGGGACGCCTCCCGGATGGAACATCTCGCCTATGTCGTAAAGCTTCTGGCTCTCAAAGAATATGACCGGGTCGGTCCCCATAAGGGCGCTGTTCATCAGCCCCTTGGCATCGTAGGGCGTGGCCGGGAACACCGCCTTCAAGCCGGGTATATGGGCCACAATGGAGGACCAGTCCTGGGAGTGTTGGGCTCCGTACTTGGAACCGACGGACACCCGGACAACCACCGGCATTTTAAGCTGACCGGCGCTCATGGCCTGCCACTTGGCCAGCTGGTTGAATATTTCGTCTCCCGCCCTTCCCAGGAAGTCACAGTACATTATCTCGACCAGGGCCCTGCCGCCGGCCCTTGCATACCCTACGGCAGTTCCCACGATGGCCCCTTCCGAAATGGGAGCGTTAAACAGCCTGTGGTAAGGGAGGGCTTCCGTTAAGCCCCTGTATACCGCAAAGGCCCCTCCCCAGTCCCTGTTTTCCTCTCCATAGGCTACAAGGGTGGGATCTTCGTAGAATTTGTCGAGGACGGCCTCAAAGATGGCGTCCCGCAGCTGGAATACCCTGTTCTTGGGCACGGGTTTCCCGTCTTCAAAGGCAACCCGCACCTTCTTCTTTATCTGCTGGAGCCTGGGGTTTTCTTCCTTCGGCATCAGGGTTTCGCATTCCCTGTCCTCCATCTTCTCCACCCGGCCGTTGGAAAGCATGAGCCTCCCGATGGCGTCGTTGTCCCGGATGAGGTCAATCCTTGGGGAAATGCTGTCGTCCACGGCCAGCCTGCAGGCTTTTGTGACTACCCGCCTTACGTCTTCCAGTATGGCCTCAAACTCCTCTTCCCTGGCAACCTTGGCCTTAACCAGCGCCTGGCGGTATTCTATCAGTGGGTCTGCCGCCAGCCAGGCCTCCAGTTCTTCCCTGGTCCTGTAGCTTGAAGCGTCTGACGGAGAATGGCCGGTAGTCCTGTAAGTGAGGATGTCCAGCAGCACGGGCCCTTTCTTCTCCTCCAGGATCTTCTTCTTCCTCCTAAAGGCGTCAATAACCGCCAGGGGGTTGTAGCCGTCCACCCTTTCGGCGTGCATCTGCTCGGGGTTTACCCCTGCCCCTACCCTGGCAAGTATCTCGTAGCCCATGGTCTCTCCGCAGGTTTGACCGCCCATGCCGTACTGGTTGTCCATAAAGCTGAATATGATGGGAAGCCCGCCCTTGTACTCGCCTTCCCAGAGCTTCTTAAACTGGTCCATGGCGGCAAATGTAATGGCTTCCCAGACCGGGCCGCAGCCCATGGAAGCGTCGCCGATGTTGACAACCACTATCCCCGGCTTCCGGTTGACCTTTTTAAACAGGGCGGCCCCCACGGCAATGTCGGCGGAACCGCCCACTATGGCGTTGTTGGGGTATATGCCAAAAGGTAAGAAGAAGGCGTGCATGGAGCCTCCCAGGCCCCTCTGGAACCCCGTGTCCCGGGCGAATATCTCCGCCAGGGCACCATAGGTTAAAAAGTCTATGGCGAGATCCTTAACGCCTTTTCCGCCTTCCCGCTCCCTTTCAACAACCTTAAGAATTTTTCCCTCCATGTAGTTCTCCATCAGGTCCATAAGCTCTTTCTCGCTCATCTTCTCAATAAGGGAGAGCCCCTTGGCCAGGATTTCGCCGTGGCTCCTGTGGGAGCCGAATATGAAGTCCTCCCTGCCCAGGGTATAGGCCATACCCACCGCCGATGCCTCCTGCCCTATGGACAGGTGGGCAGCGCCGGGATAGTTGTACGCCAGGCCGTTATACTCGCCCGTGGTCTTTATGGCGTTCAACATGGACTCAAATTCCCTTATAAGAGCCATATCCCTGAAAATCCTTAAGAAATCCTCTTTAGTGTAGTTGGCCTTCTCCTCTTCGATGGTCTTGCCGTACTGGTTTACGGGTATGTCCTTAAAGGTGATTTTCCCGCTCTTTCTAACCTCTTTTGGGTCAATAAACTGCGACTTAGGCATCTGGAACCCCTCTTTCTTTAACTTGTGAATATTATAGTAAGCTCATAAATCTTTAAAAAGTGAACACGGCCTCCCTGATCACCTCGGAAACGGTGGGATGAGGGAAGACCAGCTCTTTTATGTCCCTGACCCTCATCTCGGCCTCAATCATCAGGGCGGCGCCGTAAATTATCTCCGAGGCGTAGCTGCCGACCATGTGCACCCCTATAATCTTCCCGTAGCGCTTGTCCGCCAGGACCTTGCATATCCCTTCGCCGCCTTCGTTTTCGGCCACGTACCTGCCGCTGTAAAGCATGGAGACCTTGCCCACTTCAAAATCAATGCCTTTTTGCCTGGCGCTCTCCTCCGTCTCTCCCACACAGGCCACCTCCGGGCTGGTGTATATGACGGAAGGCACCGCGTTGTACCTCACCATGTCCCTTCTGCCCAGCATGTTGTTGACGCACACCTCCGCCTCCCGGTAGGCGGCATGGGCCAGCATGAATCTGCCGTTTACGTCACCGGCCCCGTAAACTTCCGGGACGTTGGTCTTTCCCCTCTCGTCGGCCTTCAGGGCTTTACCGGAAAGCCCCACTCCTATCCTCTCAAGGCCAAGCCCTTCAGTGGCAGGCACCCTGCCGACGCTTACCAGCACCTTTTGAGCCTTTACTTCAAACCTCTGTCCTTCCTTTTCATACACTACCGAATCCTTTTTGACCTCCGTCACCCTGCTGTTAAGCTGGAAGTCCACGCCCTTTTCCATGTAGCTTTTGAGCAGAATGGAAGAAATCTCCCCGTCGATATTTCCGCCAATGTGGTCCAGCATTTCGATTACCGTTACCCTGCTTCCCGCCGTCTTAAAATATGAAGCCATTTCAAGGCCGATTACCCCTCCGCCGATTATCACGAGGCTTTCGGGCACCTCGGTCAGGCTTAGAATTTCCCTGTTGGTGAGGACATAGCCCTTTTCCAGGCCTTCCCTTAAGCCGGGTATGGGGGGTAATGCCGGCACCGAGCCGGTGGCTATCAAGAGCCTCTTACCGGTATAGACCTCCCCGTTCACTTCTACCGTGTAGCCTCCGCTGTCCCTGTCCCTGCCGGTTATCCGGGCAGCGCCTTCCACCACCGCAACCCCGTTCCTCTTAAGCTGGCTCCTTATGCCCATAACCAGCCTGCCCACAACCTTTTCCTTTCTCTTCATAACGGCGGCGTGGTCCAGGGCAATGTCCTTAACCTTTACCCCGTAATTCTCCCCGTGGAGGGCATTTTCATAGAACTTGGCCGAGTAGAGCAGGGTTTTGGAAGGTATGCAGCCCTCATTCAGGCACACCCCGCCTAAAAACCTCTTTTCCGCCAGCAGGGTCTTCATCCCCTCATGCCCGGCTCTTTCCGCCGCCAGGTAGCCGGCAGGCCCTCCTCCAAGAACTATCAGGTCGTATGCCATATCTTTCACCTCTGTTTACAAATACGATTCTACCTGGCCAACAGCAGGCTGAAGTTCTCCAGGGCTGTTTTCAGTTCCTGGAGGAACCTGGCCGCAGGTCCGCCGTCAAGGGCCCTGTGGTCAAAGGTAAGGGAAAGGCCCATGGCCGGGTAGCTCTCGATTTTGCCGTCTGACTCCCTTATCCTCTGTACAATGGCGTTAATGCCCAGTATGCCGGTCTGGGGCGGGTTGAGCACAGGGGTGAAAGACTCGATCCCCAGGGTTCCCAGGTTGGTTACGGTAAAGGTTGCTCCCCTTAAAAGGTCGGGGCTTATGCTCCCTTTACGGCATGCCTCAATGAGCTCCTTTGCCTCCCTGGATATCTCATTCAAAGACTTCCTGTGGCAGTTAAACAGGGTGGGAACCATGAGACCCCTTTCCGTGTCCACGGCTATCCCCAGGTGGACGGCTTTAAATATGCGCGTCCTGTCGCCTAAAAAGTGGGCGTTTAGGCTCCCGTGCCTTAAAATGACCCTGGAAACGGCGTAGAGTATAATGTCGTTTATGGTTATGTTCTCAAGGCCAAGGCTGCCCTC
>JAKOSZ010000180.1 GCA_029776555.1 Bacillota bacterium
AGCCGGGGGAGAATCTCGCGGAAGGCCTGTCCACAATTTCCGAATTTACCGTCACCGCCTGGCTTAACACCGCCTGCCTTGCCCTCTCCCGGCTTTTGAAAAAGCCCCTCTTAACCAGCAGGACATCCAGTCTTTCCTTTTTTTCCATTACGACAACATCCTCATTATATCTCCGGCAATGGATTCGGGGTCTAAGCCGTACAGCTTAAAGAGCTCATCCCTGGTCCCATGGGGAATAAACTCATCCGGAAAGGCGAAGAGCCTGGCTTTCACCTGGTTGCCTTCAAGCTTCAGGGACTGCAGTATGCTGCTTCCGAGCCCCCCGCTGACGGTGCCGTCCTCCAGGACGGCGACCTTTCCGGTTTTTTTCACCGAAGAAGATATGAGCTTCAAATCCAGGGGTTTGATAAACCTGGGATTGATTATTTCGGCCGAAATGCCTTCATTGCTTAAATACTCCCTTACCTTTAGGGCGGTGGCAAGTTCGCTCCCCGCCGCTACAAGGGTGACGTCCCTTCCTTCGAAGACCAGGCATCCCCGCCACGGCTGTATGGGAGGCGTGTCCACGAGTTTTTCCGGTCCCCGCCCCTTGGGGTAACGGATGGCCACGGGGCCTTTCATGTTGAAAAGGGCGAACTTCAACATGGCCCTAAACTCGCTGTAGTCAACGGGGGCCATAATGGTCATGTTGGGTACGTGGTTGAGATAGGCGATATCATAAAGCCCCTGGTGGGTTTCGCCGTCTTCACCCACGACGCCGGCCCTGTCTATGGCAAAAACCACGTGGAAGTTCTGTATGGCCACGTCGTGAATTATCTGGTCATAAGCCCTCTGAAGGAAGGAGGAGTAAATGGCGACCACGGGTATAAAGCCTGTCCTGGCAAGGCCTGCCGCGAAGGTAACCGCGTGCTGTTCCGCAATCCCCACATCAAAAAACCTGTTGGGAAACTTCCTGGAAAAGGGCAAAAGTCCCGTCCCGTCAGGCATGGCCGCCGTTATGGCGACCACCCGGGGGTCCGCCTCAGCAAGCTTTACCATCTCCTGGCCGAAACAGTCGGAATAGCTTCCTCCGTTATTTACAGTGATTTCACCGGTTTCCACATCAAAGGGAGATATGCCGTGAAACTTCTGGGGCTGCCTTTCGGCGTGGGAATACCCCTTCCCCTTTTGGGTCACCACGTGGATGAAGACCGGTCCCTTTACCGTTTTTGCCCTGGAAAAGACCTCAATGAGTTCGGCTATGTTGTGCCCGTTTATGGGGCCCAAATACTTAAAGCCCAGTTCCTCAAAGATGATGCCCGGCATGATCATGTACTTGATGCTGCCCTTTGCCCTGTTAAGAGCCCGGGCGGCGCTCATCCCTATGGCAGGTATCTTTTTCAAGATTAAGTCGATGTCTTCTTTGACTTTAAAATATATGGGCTCGGTTCTGATTTTGCTCAAATACCTTGAAAGGCCTCCCACGTTCCTGGATATGGACATCTCGTTGTCGTTGAGTATCACTATGAAGTTGCTGGTAGACCTTCCGGCGTCATTCAATGCCTCAAAGGCCATGCCTCCGGTAAGGGCGCCGTCTCCTACCACGGCTACCACGTGGTAGTCTTCATTTTTCAGGTCCCTGCCTTTGGCGATGCCAAGGGCGGCGGATATGGCGGTGCTGCTGTGTCCGGTGTTGAAACAGTCGTGGGGGCTTTCCTGCACCTTGGGGAAGCCCGACAGGCCTCCCAGTTTCCGGAGGGAGTTAAACCTCTCTTTCCTGCCGGTAATTATCTTGTGGACGTAAGTCTGGTGTCCCACGTCCCATATTATCCTGTCCCTGGGGGTGGTAAAGACTTTATGAAGTGCTAATGTAAGCTCAACAACGCCCAGGTTGGAAGCCAGATGTCCCCCGGTTCTTGAGACGCCCTTTATCATGAATTGCCTTATCTCCCAGGCCAGCCTCTCCAGCTGGCGGATATTCAGTTTCTTTATATCCTCAGGTGAGTTTACACCAGGAAATATAGCGTCCAAGCCCATCATTCCTCTTTTTGCCTGTTGTTGTTCCTGCGCCTTTTGAAGGCGGGATTTCCCGCAAAGAATTTAATAAGGCAGGCTGTCTTGTAAATTATATAGTTGCTGTTGTTAATGGCGAAGGCCTTGCCCAGGGCTTTCCCTCCCACCGTCAGACCGGCGACGGCAGCAGGTATGAAGATGGCCATAAATCCCTCAACCCCGCTTCCGGCCTTGCTGAAAAGGCTGTATACCACATAGGCGCTGGCAGTTCCGCTGATTACGCTGCAGATGTCGCCGATTACGTCATTGCAGAAGTTGGAGACCTTTTCGGCGTTCCTGACAAGCCTTATGGCCTCTTTGGCGGCATAAAGCTTTCTGGCCGCCATTGCGTGAAAAGGCGCTTCCTCGGCCGCCGTAACCGAAGTGCCCACCACATCAAATATAATATTTACAATTATTATCAATAAAATAATTAAAACCGAGAAGGCAGGCGTTACCCGGCTTATGATCATGGAAGAACCCAGTGACATTACGGCCGAAAGGAAGAGGGAACTTAAAGTTATAGCTAAGACCCAGATTCGGTACTCCTTGCCGGAAGAAAAGAAGTTAAGTTTGAACTTAACTTTCTTAACTTCCGAAGAGCGTTTGTCCTGACCATCGTTCAACTGCCAAACCTCCGCCATATAATATGTAGAACAGGGTGGTGGCACACCGAGTAAATTTTGCGGCTTAGGTCAGGCAGGATTTCCCCGGACAGTACTGAACTGTCGCCAATCCAGCGGTTTCCCTTTAAACTCTCCGCCGTTCCGTTACCGGCAACGGGGCCTGATTACCACTTAGTCCACACTACAATCCTCAGCATGCCTCCGAGTAGAACAGTCTAGGGGTTTTCCCCGGCAGTTTTATCGGTTCCTAGCCTCTTTTGCAAGGACGGTTTCAAGCGGCAATAATACCGGCGTATTGGCCGATACGCCAGTATCTGATCCGCTTTCCACCGGCCTCACTCAAGGCAGGCTACTCTGTTCACAGCGCCTTAACGGCACCGCCTAACAGGTTTACACCCCTTCTCGTGGCAGGGCACAATATAAACCGGTGCCACCGCCAAAAGGAAGGGTCTCCACGGTAAAGGGGTCAACGCCTACATGCCATTGTAGATCGCCCCTATACCTTAACTCCCAGCATCAGCCCATTACTGGGCGTAACAAGCCAACACCAGGAACTTCATCGATGTGCCCTTAAACGGATTTTTAGGCCCGTCTTCAGAACCGACATCACTGACTAGAATACTGCACCACCCCGCTTTTTGGCACCCCAGGTCACCAAAACAGCCGGCGCCCTCCGCCTGAACTTTCAGGCTGAAAGCGCTTAATGCGCTTCCATGGTTAAACATTCCATTTTGAATACCGGCGCAAACCATTATAGCACAATAAAAAGTCCAGTTCAAACGGCACTTTTAATCGATTTCCACCCAAATTGGCCCGGACAGTAATTTAAGTGACTTTAGGTTTCATTTGCTGTCGTTTATTCCCCCAGCATGGTTTATACATTGTATTTCGCCATGGAAATGACTTTCTGACATGCTCCCTGACTGGAAAATCAGGACCTCTTTTCTCCCATTATTCTCCCCTGCTGGAAATATATATGGCAAGCTGCCTCAAAAAAGACCCTTTTTCACCAAAGCGGTCAAGAGAACAAAGGGCCTTTTCCGTTACTTCCGAGAGCATCTCTTTGGCTTTTTTTAAACCGTATACGCTGACAAAGGTAGGTTTTTCAAGCTTTGCGTCCCTGCCGGCGGCCTTGCCGGTTTTCTCAAATTCTCCCTCGACGTCTAAAATGTCGTCCTTAATCTGAAAGGCGACGCCTATCTCTTCCGAGTATTCCTCAAGGGCTTTCAAATCCTCTTCATTGGCGCCGCATATCAGCGCCGAAGAGATGACGGCCGCCTTTATTAAGGCCGCGGTCTTGCGGCTGTGCATGTAAGTGAGGAGTTCTCCGGATATCTCCCTGCCCGAGGACTCCAAGTCAACCACCTGCCCTCCCACCATGCCGTGGCTGCCGGCGTATCCGGCTATAATGGACATGGCTTTTATTTTACGCTTTAAAAGTTCAAGAGAAGAGGCATCTTTTTCGACGTCGTCAAGCATTACCTCAAAAGCCTTGTTAAGAAGGGCGTCGCCCGCCAAGACAGCGATTGCCTCCCCAAACACTTTGTGGTTTGTGGGCTTTCCCCTTCTAAAGTCATCGTTGTCCATGCAGGGCAGGTCATCGTGGATCAGGGAATAAGCGTGGATCATCTCCAGGGCGCAGGCGTATGGCAGAACCCTTTTATAATCCCCGCCCAGGAGCTCGCACACCGCCAAAGAAAGGACAGGCCTTATCCTTTTGCCTCCGGACAAGAGGCTGTATCTCATGGCCTTGTAAAGGGTTTTTTCTGGCAGGTCCTCTTCTGCCGCGTAATGGTCCAGGGCCTCTTCTACCATCCGGGTCCAAGTTTTTATCTTAGTCCTGAACTCCATTTTGCTGTTCCTCCGGCAGAACAAAGGCTTCTTCGCGGATTTGGCCGTTTTTATCCTCCATCAGTACGGATATTTTCCTCTCCGCCTCGTTGAGCTTTTTGTTCAAACACCTGACCAGTTCCATGCCTCTCTGAAACATGTTCAAGGACTCGTCAAGGGTCAGCTCTCCTTTTTCCAGGCTTTCCACAATGCCCTGGAGCTCCTCTAAAGCTTTTTCAAAATCCACCTTTGTTTCGCTCAAAAGCCATACCTCCCTTATTTAATCCGCGCTAGGGTCGCTTTCCGCTTTTAGTTTTTCCGCCTCTTTCTTCCGGACTCCCTTAACCGTGCAGTCAATCACGCCGTCAGTGACCATTATTTCCAAAACATCGCCTGAAATGACCTCGTTTATGCTTTTTACAACCCGCCCGTCCCTTTCAAGGCTTGCGATGCTGTAGCCCCGGGACAAGACCGTAAATGGACTTAGGGCCTCCAGCTTGGAACTTAACATTCCAAGACAGGTTTTCTTCTTTTCCAGCAAGAGGGATAGCTCTTTGGACATGCTTCTGGCCAGAAAGTCCAGTTCCAACCTTCTCTGATAGACCATGTTATAGGGCTGCCTGAAAGGGGTGCTGTCGGCCAGCCTGGCCAGGCTATGTTTAAGCGAGGCTATTACGGCTTCCACAGCGTTTTTTAAGCGGGCTTCCAGTGAGGATATCTCCCAGTAAAGCTTTCTTTTTTCCGGCATGACGATTTCGGCGGCGGCGGAAGGGGTCGGGGCCCGCACGTCGGCCACAAAATCCGCTATGGTAAAGTCAGTTTCGTGGCCTACAGCGGATATGACAGGTATTTCCGAATCGTATATGCTTCTGGCCACCACTTCTTCGTTAAAGGCCCACAGTTCCTCAAGGGAACCCCCGCCCCGGGCCACAATTATGACATCCACGCATTTCAGCTCGTTGAACTTCCTCACCGCACGGGCGATCTGCTCCGGGGCTGTTTCCCCCTGGACGGCCACTGGAAAGATTTTGAGGTCCACATGGTAGAACCTCCTTGACAAAACGTTTATAATGTCCTTTATAACCGCCCCGGTAATGGAGGTGACAACGCCGACAGCCCGTGGGAGGTAAGGCAGCTTCTTCTTGTGGGAGCTGTCGAAGAGGCCTTCCTCCATGAGTTTTTTCTTAAGCTGTTCAAAGGCCTTGTAAAGGTCTCCCACGCCGTCGGGGTGCATCTCATCTACATACAGCTGATACTGCCCGTCCCTTTCAAAAACGGAAATGTATCCGCCGGCGATAACCTTCATCCCATCCTCCGGCACAAACCTCAAAGACTGGGCCCGGTTTTTGAACATCACACACTTTAAAAGGGATTTTTCGTCCTTCAAGGTAAAGTACATGTGCCCCGAGTAGTGGTATTTAAAATTAGAGATTTCTCCTTTTATTGACAGGTTGGAAAGCACCAGGTCGCTGGATATCATCTCTTTTATGTACTTGTTGACTTCGGACACGGTAAGAATATATCGCATAGACACCTCATTAACACAGGAAAATATGGCCCAGGGGCACTTTTGGGCTCTTTTTGCGCTTTGGCCCGCCAGGTGAAACAGCCCGCTTTGTCCAATTTGGACTCAGGCAAATCCTGACGGCTTCAAGCCAGGCTTGCCGGGGGCGCCGGCTCTTACCGGTTTAATTCCCTGGAATTTACCGATTTATCCACCTTCCCCAGGATGCCGTTTACAAAGGAGCCGGCATCCTCGCCGCTGTATTTTTTCGCCAGCTCCACGGCCTCATTCACCGAGACGCTGACGGGTATGTCTTTTCTGAAGATCATCTCATATATTCCCAGCCTCAGGATGGACAGATCCACCTTGGATATCCGGTGAAGCTTCCAGCCTTTGGCGTTGTTTTCTATCAGGCTGTCTATCAGGGAGAGGTTCTGGAACACTCCCTTCACCACATCCAATATATACCTCTTGTCCTCTTTAGAAACGGCATTTTCCAAAAACGCGGTTTCAATCTGCTCTTCTCTGTCGCCCCGCTGTATTTCCAGCTGATACAAAAGCTTCATGGCGATTTCCCTGGATGCTTTTCGGCCCATTAAGACGTACCTCCCAAACTTCGGCAGCAGACTAAAGGCAAAACGGGAATACATCCCGGAACACACTTAAATTGTGATCCCTTAAGGTCATAGCTACCTGTATGTACCCGGCGGCAAAACCTTGTCCAAAAGGTTTTTTAAGAAGTTCTTATCCTCCGAAAACCTTTTCCCAATATAATAACCCAGCAAGACACAGATTGCGATAAAAAGAGTCTTAATGAATCCCATGAACAAAACAAACAGCGCCAGTATAAAACCTATTACAGCGCCGTTAAAACCACCTCGGTGTTTGCTGTAATATTCCCACAGCTTTTCCTTATCCATGGCATAACATACCTCCGTCTCATTCAACCCTGGACCTGTACCCCGTGTATACGTTTTCCACCACCACTTTCACATCATTGACATGAATTCCCGTGTGCTCCTCCACAGAGCTTTTGACTCTGGCCTGTATGTCCTCAAAAAGGGATGGAAGGTTGGTTTCAGCCATAGCTATGGCTCTTATGGTTATTGCTACGCCCTCTCCCGCTTTTTCAACATGGGCCCTGGTCTCTTTTACCAGGCCGGCCTTTTTGGACGCGGCCAAAGCAATGCTCTCTACCGCGTTTAAAGAAATTCTTATCTCACCTATGTTGGTAAGTTTCGTTACCGACCTGTTATCCTTTTCATTTCTGAATTTAATAAAAATCGAAGTCAGGCTCAATATAAGCAGGATGGATGCAAATATAAAGAGTACCTGCCTGGAAAGCAAGCTGCCCTCCAAAAAGTCCGTCAGCGACACCAGCACCGCCGGTGACACCGCCGCAACGACGGCCAGAACCGACATCACGGCAACCAAAACCGTGAAAATCAACATAAGCGCT
>JAKOSZ010000012.1 GCA_029776555.1 Bacillota bacterium
AGTCACACCATGCTCTCCTCCCACACGTCCGGTATTTCAAGGCCGAACAGTTTGGCAATGGTGGGGGCCACATTGGCAAGCCCGAAGTTGCCCTGTTTGATGGTATGGGATATCTTCCTGTCATAAATGACAAAAGGAACAGGGTTAAGGGAGTGGGATGTTTTTGGCTGGTACTGGCCGGATTCGGTAACCTGTACCATGTCATCGGCGTTGCCGTGGTCAGCGGTTATTATCAGGATGGCATCGCTTTCGTCAACCGCCTTTACTATCCTCCCGATTCCCAGGTCCACCGCCTCCACGCCGATAATGGTGGCGTCCAGGTTGCCGGTATGCCCTACCATATCGCCGTTAGGGTAGTTGCAGCGTATAAAGCCGTACTGGCCGGACCTTATGGCTTCGATGACCTTGTCGGTTATTTTAGCGGATTTCATCCAGGGCCTCTCATCAAAGGGGACCTTGTCGGAGGGTACTTCGCAGAACACCTCCAGCTCCTCATCAAACTTCTGGCTCCTGTTGCCGTTCCAGAAGTAGGTCACGTGGCCGTATTTCTGCGTTTCCGATACGGCATACTGCTTTATGCCGTGCTTTATAAGGAGCTCCGACAGGGTGTTCTTTATGTCCGGCGGGCTGACCAGGTACCTTTTGGGTATAAACAAATCCCCGTCATACTGGAGCATCCCGGCAAACACGACTTTCGGCACCCGCTTCCTGTCGAACTTGTCGAAGCTTTCACTGTCAAAAGCCATGCTGATTTCCATGGCCCTGTCGCCGCGGAAATTGAAAAGCACCACGCTGTCGCCGTCATTGATGGTCCCCACCGGCTGGCCCTTTTCCGCGATGACGAAGGGGGGCATATCCTGGTCTATTACGTTTAACTCCTCCCTGTAGGTTTTAATGGCCTCGGCGGCGGACGAAAACTGCCTTCCTATGCCAAGCACATGGGTGTACCAGCCCAGCTTCACCATCTCCCAGTTGGCCTGGTAGCGGTCCATGGTGATCTTCATCCTGCCTCCGCCGGAGGCTATTTTCCCGTCGAAGTCATCACTGTTAAGCTCTGATAAAAGCCTTTCCAGCTGGTCCACGTATTTTAGGGCGGATGTGGCCGGGACATCGCGGCCGTCGAGGAGGATATGCACCCTGACCTTCTTTATATTTTCCTGCTTCGCCCTTCTTATCATTACTTCCAGGTGATTTATATGGGAATGCACATTGCCGTCGGAAAGGAGGCCTATAAAATGCAGGGTGGAATTGTTCCTGACACAGTTGGAGACGATCTCGCGCCAGTTTTCGGAAGCGAACATCCTGCCGCTTTCTATGCTCTCGTTTACGAGCCTCGCCCCCTGGGGGTAAATCTGGCCGCAGCCCAGGGCATTGTGGCCCACCTCGCTGTTCCCCATGTCCTCATCGGAGGGGAGGCCCACTGCCGTGCCGTGGGCTTTGATGTATGTATGTGGATGGTTTTGGAGCAGCATATCCAGGTTCGGCGTATTGGCCATCCAGACCGCATCGCTGTAATCGTTTTTGCCCTTGCCGATACCATCCATGATAACCAGTACAATGCTTCTTTCCATGAAAGTTTCGCCACCTTTAAGGCAATGATACACCTAATTTTTTTCCCGGGCAACAGCCCCGAATGCCCGATAGACCAAGGTATTCATTATATTATTACCAAGGCTGGGAACAGGTGAAACAAAAACATGCGGCGGGCTGGTTTGAGGTTTTCACCGTAAAGCCTCGGGATATTGGTGCGGGAGATTGAAAGCCAAGGGATTATTGCTAAAAGGGAAAGCAGGGCGGCAAACCCGGCAGGGCTGCCGAAGGGGAGCTTAACCGGGCATGTTGAAAAGGGCTTGAGATATTTTTTTTAACCGCAAGCCCATGCTTTCCCCGGCTTGTACAACACGGCCGTTTATAATATTATTCACTTGAGGAAACACGGGCTTAAGGCTCAAGACCGGCGAAGGCGGTCAGGCCACCGGTTTTAAGGCAAAAGGAGGGCTGGTGTTATGGCGAAGCTGTATATCACGGATTTCGGCGCCAGGGAAGGGGAACTCTGCACGGAGAGCATCCAGAGGGCCCTGGACGCCTCAACGGCGGCAGGCGGTGAAACTGTTGTTATCCCCAGGGGGACCTTCTATACAGGCGCTCTCAACCTGGGGAAATCCTCCCTGGAGTTTGAAAAGGGAGCGGTCCTGAAAGGCTCTCCCAACCTCGATGACTATCCTCCCTTCGGCTACGTCCACGCTGAAATGGGGGACACCCGTTCCATGATTTACGCCGTGGACGCGGAAAACATCAGCATCTTCGGCGAAGGCACCATTGATTTTGACGGCGACAACTTCTTTACCAAGGGAAACTACGTTGTGCCCAAGTCCAGGATTCCCTTAAGCAAAGAACAGATCGAGGAGTGCACCCTCAGGGCCGGGAAGCGGGTAAACCAGCCCATATTCTTCCTAAGGTGCAAAAACGTCCGGGTTGAGAATATCACCCTCAAGAACGCCCCCTGCTGGACCCTGACCTTCTGCGAGTGCCGGAATGTCAGGGCGCTTAACCTGACCATCGAAAACAGCCTCAATCTCCCCAACAATGACGGCATCCACATCTGCGCCAGCAGGGATGTCATCGTGCAGGGGTGCAGCATAGTCTCCGGCGACGACTGCATCGCCGTGAGCAGCATTACCGACTGGAACGTCCCCAGCGAAAACATCGTCATTTCCGACTGCATCTTAAAGTCCTGCTCCAAGGCCATCGTGGTGGGCTACATGCACAGCATCGTCAGGAACGTGCTCGTCACCAACTGCATAATCCGGGAGAGCAACCGGGGCTTTACGGTCATGACCAGTGCCGGGACCAGCCTTGTGGAGCACGTGCGGGTGTCGAACTTGAGGATTGACACGAAAATCCGGGCCGGCAACTGGTGGGGCAACGGCGAGCCCATCGCTGTGTTCGCCACCTTCCACAACATAAACAACAGGCAGCCGGTTCCCGACAGGAAGATCCCCAAGAACATCAGGGACGTGCACTTTGAGAACATAAGCTGCACGGCGGAGAATTTCATCGGCGTTGTGGGTGAAGGCAAGAATATCGAGAATGTCAGCTTCAGCAACATATCCATGGAGTTAAAGGAGAGCAGGAACCTTGGGCTTAAGGGACGGATAGTGGACATAGCCCCCAGCCCCAACCCGCCGGAAGCCCCCGATAACGGCGAGGAGTACTGGCTGCTGGCAAAGGACGTGGACGGCGTGAGGTTCGATAACATAACCGTATCTGAATTCCGCGGCAAAAGACCTAAAGCCCACCTGGTGGACTGTGAGAATGTAAGGATCCGGTATGCTTCTGAAGCTTAGTATATGATTCGGCAGAATGGGCCGGAGGCTTAGCCTGGCGGCATGGTGAACAGGGCAGCAGGTGCAGGGCAGGGACGGTTGTTCAGGTTTTGAAGGCTAGGGTTGTTTTGCTTTGGAACTTGGGTTTGATAAAAATATAGGAAGATTTAAGTGCTGAATGCGTTTAATATGAGAAGCAGTTACCCACGTCAT
>JAKOSZ010000181.1 GCA_029776555.1 Bacillota bacterium
CCTTTTCCATAGCCCCTCCTTAACACCGTCGTATTTTATTTATACCCTCAGATAAAAGAAATTAACGGGATTATAAATTAAACCCCAAACAAGCCTCACACCGCTTCCAGGAACTTAAACTGGGACATGTAGAGCTCATAGTAAGCCCCCCTCTTCTTCATAAGCTCTTCATGGTTCCCCACCTCTATTATCCTGTGGTTGTCGATGTAGAAAATTTTACTGGCGTTCTTTATGGTAGACAGCCTGTGGGCAATGATAAAGGAGGTCCTTCCTTTAAGCAGCCTCTCCAATCCGGCCTGCACGGCGACTTCGGTCTCGGTGTCGATACTGGAAGTGGCTTCGTCCAGGATAAGGATTCTCGGGTCTGCCAGCAGGGCCCTGGCAAAGGATATAAGCTGTCTCTGACCGACGGAAAGCCTGGTGCCCCTCTCATTGACCTGGGTGTTGTAGCCCTCTTCCATTTTCATGATAAAGTCGTGGGCTTTTACCGCTTTGGCGGCTTCCATCACTTCCTCGTCGCTGGCGTCCAGTTTTCCGTACCTTATATTGTCCATTACGGTTCCTGAGAAGATGAAGGTGTCCTGGAGCATTATACCCATCTGTCTCCTCAGAGACTTTAACTTCACATCTCTTAAGTCAATACCGTCTATCAGCACCTTACCGCCGGTGACATCGTAAAAACGGCTCAGGAGGTTGACAATGGTGGTTTTGCCGGCGCCGGTGGGGCCAACCAGGGCGATGGCCTCGCCGCTGTTGACTTTGAAGCTTATGTTATCCAGGACCAGGTTGCTGTTTTCTTCATACCTGAAGCTCACGTTCCTGAATTCCACGTCTCCCTTTATTTCGGGCATTTCAATGGCACCGGGCATATCCGCCACTGTCGGTTTTTCGTCCAAAGTCTCGAATATCCTTTCCAGGTAAGCCACGGCGGTGATAATCTGGTTGTAGAAGTTCCCAAGGTTTATTATGGGCTGCCAGAAGCGCCAGATGTACTGCACAAAAGCCACCAGCACCCCTACCGTAACTCCCCTGTCCAGCCAGGACACCCCTATAACGTAGATGAGGCATATGCTTATGAGGGACAGGTTGTCTATCATGGGCCACATTATTATCTGGCTCTTGATATAGGAAATCCAGGCGCTCCTGTAATCCGAATTCAGCCTTTCAAAAATGGAGAGATTGACTTCCTCCCTGGCAAAGGACTGGGTAACCTTTATGCCGTTTAAGCTCTCATGGATATAGGCGTTGAGGTTTGAAAGCTTGGAAGACATCCGCTGGGACCTTCTGCGCTGTACGTTTTTTATAAACATGACTGCCGTGATGAGAACCGGCAGCCCTGCCGTGCATATTAAAGTGAGCCTGACATCTATGATTAACATGAAAACCAGTATAAACACCAGGCTGAAGGAGTCGATGATTACGTTCACTATACCGTTGGAGAGAAGGTCGCTTAAAGAGTTGACGTAGTTTACCACCCTCACCAGTATTTTCCCGTGGGGCCTGTTGTCGTAATAGGTAAAGGGCAGCTCCTGCAGGTGATTGAAAAGATCCAGCCTGAGGTCGTGGATTATGCTCTGCCCCGTTTCACTCATTATTCTGAGCCTTATCTTTATGCAGACCCCGATAACCGCCAACAGCGCCAGGAAGAGGAGCGAGAGCAGCAAAATCCCCAGTATGCTCCGCCTTATGGCATCCCCATCGGGAACCCCGTCAGTCAGCGGCTCAAGGTAGCTGTCTATGGCCACTTTGGTTATAAAAGGGCCAAGGAGTCCGGCTATGCTGGAAACAATCATCAGAAATATGGTAATGAGAATGTTCTTCCAGTAGGGCTTTACGTACTTCAAAACCCTTATAATGTGTTTCTTGTTAAACTTGACCTGCAAATCCTCATCAATGTCAAACTTGTTCCTTGCCACTTATACCACCTCTTTTGCCGCCGAATTGTCAAAGTCCCCTACCTGCGTTTCGTACACTTTGCGGTAATAGCCGTTCTCTTTTAAGAGCTGGTCATGCTTACCCCTTTCAACTATTCTTCCCTTGTCCAGCACTAGGATCAGATCGGCGTTTTTAACCGAGGATATCCTGTGGGCTATAATAAAGGTGGTCTTGTTTTTCAGGGCGGACTTGAGCATCTTCTGTATTTCGAACTCGGTCTCTACGTCCACGCTGGACGTGGTGTCGTCCAGTATCAGAATGGCCGGGTCTTTCAATATGGCCCTGGCCAGGGCCATCCTCTGCTTCTGGCCGCCTGAGAGCCCTACCCCTCTTTCGCCGATTATGGTGTCGTAGCCCTCGGGCATTTGGGTAATAAAGTCCGAAGCCGAAGCTATGCCGGCTGCCCATTCCACCTTTTCCATGGGGGCTTCGGGCTCCCCGTAGGCTATGTTGCCTTCAATGGTATCCGAAAAGAGGAACACGTCCTGCATGGCCACCGCAATACCGGAGCGCAGGTGCCTTAAGTCATATTCCTTCACGTTTTTCCCGTCGATTAATACCTCACCCTCGGTACAGTCGTAGAACCTGGGTATGAGGCTCACAAGGGTAGACTTGCCCGAACCGGTGGGGCCCACAATGGCGATGGTCTGGCCGGGTTTTGCGGAAAAACTTATGTCCTCCAGCACCTTCTCCTCGCCATAGGAGAAGCTGACATTCTTAAACTCGACGGCTCCTGTTATCTCCTCTTCCACCGGATCCGGCAGGGTGTTTTTAACCTTAGGCTCTGCCTTTAAAAGGGAGATAATTTTCACCGAGGAGGCGGCAAACCTCTGTATGTCGTTTATCAGCCAGCCGGCCATTCTCATCGGGTCATTCAGGACCCAGGCGTAGCCATTGAACATGACCAGTTGTCCCAGGGAAAGCCGGCCGTATATCACCATTATCCCGCCGATGAGAAGGTTTATCACCGACAGGGAACCTGCCAGGACTTCCAGAAAGGGAAGGTGTTTGCCCCATATTCTTGCCGCCTGCATGTTCTTCTCTTTGAAAGCCAGGTTTTCCTTTTCAAACTTTTCGATTTCGTAACTCTCCCTTGCAAAAGCCTTTACAACCCTGTTGCCGCTTATATTCTCCTGCGCAACGGAATTCAGCCTGGCAAACTGCTCCCGTATGGCAAAAAAGGCAGGCCTCACTTCCTTGGCTAGCCTGAAAGCTATGGTCCCGATGGCGGGGGTCAGGGTCAGCAGGGCCAGCGTAAGGGGCACATTGGTCCTAAAGAGCATTACAAGGCCGAAAATCAGGACTATGCACCTCTCAAAGACAGCATAGATCACAAAACTGAAAAAATGCCTTACGGCTTCCAGGTCCCCCGTCATTCTGGCCATGATATCCCCGGTGCGGTTTTTGTTAAGAAACTCAAAATCCAGCTCCTGGAGCTTGGAGTATATAATCATCCTCAGCTTAAAGACCGTGTTTTGGGAGATGTTTTCAAAGGTCAGCTGCTGTAAGTATCTTAACAGGGATCTTACCAGGGTGGTTATTGCCATTATTGAGATGAGCTTAATGAGCAGTTCTTTTTCATTTCCCTCAATTACCCTGTCCACTATCTGGCCTGACACATACGGGTTTACCATGTTGAGGGCGGTTATCAAAACAATAAGGAAAAGGCCGAACAAAATTCTGTACCTGTACTCCCTGGCAATATTCCATATCCATTTAAACGATTCCATATTTTCCTCCTTCGTAACTGTCAGTACTGCGGCTTTTCGTCTCTGCAACTGCGGACTACAGGCATTAACAGTTTAAACATTATGTATTATACGTAAATAAAGTTAAATGTACATTATTATTTTAGTGATGTATATTCTTATACTACCTGTTTTTTTAAAGTTGGCAAGACCCACTCCCTTTTGGTTAAAAGCTGAAACGCTGCACCGGACTCCCGTTCCTTGTCCTAAAAGCTTCCCCTTACCTCCGCTTAAGCGGCCCAGGGCTTCCCGGCGCTCCCTTTGCCAGGGATAGGATATTGCCAAAGCAAGAAAAAATAATATAATATTATTATGTAAATGGAGTGATATTTATGAAAGATATCGGACTAAGCGCCGAAGCATTTAACCCTAAGGTGCTTTACGTCTCAAAACATAGAACTGCAGGTCCCAGCAAGGTCGCAACCCATAAGCACGATTTTGCGTCCGTAATTTGTGTACTGTCCGGTGCTTGCACCTATAATATAGGTAACGAGTCATACCCGGCTAAGAAAGGAAACGTAATCGTTTTAAACCCCGGAGTTAGCCACGGAAAAACTCTGGCGCAAAATGAAGAGGTAAACGAGTTTCACATCGGCTTCAGCAATATCTATATTAAAAATTTGCCCCGGGATTACCTCATTGGCGGCGACAATTGCCCCGTGGTGAGCCTCTCCAAGTATGAAGCGGATTTTTTTAAGTGCTGCAATGAGATAATTGCCGAACAGGAGAAGAATGACCCCGGCCTGGACCTTATTATTAAGTCCCAGGTAATGAGGCTCATTGCCATCCTCTTAAAGAGCATATACATTTTTGAACCCCGGTCGGTGGACAACGGGAGATATGGCAACCTCAGCGGTTTTGAGCCCAACGACAGGACCAATATCGTAAACTCCATACTTATGTACATCAATGAAAACTACATGAAAAACATATCCCTTGATAAAATATCCAGAAACACCTACTTAAGTCCCGTCTACATCTCCAAGATATTTAAGGAGGAAACGGGGGACTCGCCGATAAACCATTTGATAAAGGTGCGCCTTTCAAAGGCCAAGGAACTCCTTGAACAGGGCAATACTTCCGTAAAGGCCGTTTCAAAAAGCGTGGGCTACCATGACGCCTACTATTTCAGCAAACTCTTTAAGAAGTATTACGGTTTGCCCCCTTCCAAGCTCTTAAAAGATAACAGCCTGTAAAAAAGGAACTTGCCTTTTAAAGGCAAGTTCCAACGGTCACGCTAACACGCGCCCTTTCATCCCCTATCCGGACAATCCTGTCTTTTGCGTCTATATAGCGCCGACTTTTTTGTGTTGATAGTTCCGTCTTTTATATGTCATAATAAGTCCGTCTTTTTTTACGTCTAAATAAGCCCGTCTTCTATCATGATTTCCAGCGGAAAACGTTCCTGTTCAAGGGGAAGGTAAACCCTGTCGTGTTTGCGCGCCGATTCATAAACGGCCATAACAAGTTCGTGAGTTTTGATGGCGTATTCTATACCCAGAGGGTAATCGCCCCTGTTTCTCACATAATTGGCGAATTCCCTGAAGACATTGACATAGTCATCTCCGAAAGATTTCCCCTCCAGGTCGCTGGCCGGACGCCAACCGCCCTTCTCGTCCCATATGAGCAAGGGAGGATTGGCAGAATCCCCGCATCTCCACAGCCTGCCCTTGGTCCCAAATATCTCTATATCCTGGTAGGCCCAGCCGGGGTGAGGCAGGTTCCAGCCCATATGCCTCATTTCTCCTGTGAAAACCTCTCCCCTAATCCCATTCTTGAATCTTATAACTGCCATAGCGCCGCTTTCCACAGGATGACCGAACCGCCAACCGGTGAAATGGCCGTAGTTTGACTTATTGGCCTCATCGGGATTGACCTTTTTTCTGAACACCTGCCCTAAAACCCATTCGGCATCCGCATTGCCGGTAAGGTAGAAAATCGAATCCACAGTATGGGTACCGTCGCTTAAGAAGTCGCCGGCGCAAATTCCCCTTATCAGATAGACATCCCCGATGGCGCCGTTTTCAATGAGCTTCCTCATAGTCCTGTAAGGAGTTGACATGCGCCTCTGGTGGCCCACAGCAAGGGCAACGCCTTTTTCCTGGCAGGCTTTATACATTTTCATGGTCTCTCCCATGCTTACGGCAATGGGCTTTTCACAGTATATGCCTTTAACGCCGGCCTCCACGGCTTTTAAAGTCATGGAGCAGTGGAGAACGTTGGGCGTTGCTATGGACACCACATCGGGCTTTACTTCCTCCAGCATTTTTTCATAGTCGGTGTAAATCGGCGGATTCCCGGTCTTTTCAGCCACCTGCTGCGCCGTTTCCCGGTTCAGGTCGCAAAGGGCAACCAGCTCAAGCTCTCCCGACTTTGCAATGGCCGAGGCATGGGCACCTCCCATTCGGCAGCCCACTACTGCTGCTCTTAAGGGCTTAGAGTTTGGCATGTGCTATTTGCCTCCTTCCAGGCTGTTTATGAACTCAATGGATTTCTCCATGCATTCAATGGCGTCCATACCTTCAGGCTTAACCATTTCTACTTCCATCACCAGCTTGTCGGGGAAGGGCGAACGCTCCATCAAAAGATTGTAGCACTCTCTCAGGTGGGCATCCCCGTCTCCCAGTACTGAGCCGCCGATTTCAAAGTGAAGGATCTTGGGATTCGGCTGCACCCGGTGGTCCTTAAAGTGGGTGCCTATGGTGTAGGGAGCCGCTGCTTCATATGCAGGCAGGGGTGCCTCTCCTATCAGGTAGGTGTTGCCCGTATCAAGGAAAATGTACAGGTCCGGTGTCATCTGGCACAGTTTCACCAGGTCCGAGCAGTAGTAGTCACCGTGGTTTTCTACCGCCAGGGGCATGCCCAGTTCCTTGCATATGGCCGCCAGCGGCGCCATACCCCGTGAAAGCCTCTCCAGCTTTTCCTCAAGGGGCATGGTCCTGTCAAAACGGTGTCCGGCGTGGGCCCCGGTGGTTGTTATTCCGGCATAGTAGCTTGAATACTTTCTTACCTTCTCCGCATACTCTTCCGCCCTTCTCCTGGCCTCATCCGGGCTGATTTTCAAATAATCCATCCACATTGATGGGTGGAGCTTCATGTTGTTGTCTGCAAGGAATTGAGCCAGTTCCTCCTGTTCCTCAGGAGGCATTTTTTCCAGCTGGCTGATCGACAAGGGCATCATGTTAAAGCCATACTGGGCGCACAGTTTTAACAGGGCGAAAAATCCGTGCCTTGGGTCCATCTGCTGAAGTTCCCAGTAAGGAGGTCCGACAAAAGACCAAGTAAGTTTGCTTTTGATTCTTGGCTTAGACATAAGACCATCTCCCTTGGTTAAAATATTGTTGTAACTGACAGGCCATCTCAGCCCGTAAGGGCTTTGACCTGTGAATATAGGATTTGTCAATCCTTTATTGTATATCCGTAAGCCGGAATTAAAACCCCTTCCGATTCTCTGTCTTCAGCGGAGAAGTTGACAATTATGGAATCCCCCGAGGAAAATACCGTCTGCTCCACTTCACCGTCTTCCGTGAGGAATCGGTGCTCCAGCATCTCTTCGGTTCCTATCCTTCCGTGCCACCGGTCCACGTTAAAGGTCTCCCTAAAGGCAGGCTTAAACCTCTCCCAG
>JAKOSZ010000182.1 GCA_029776555.1 Bacillota bacterium
GGGATGCCCTTTTGGCTTGTATAGAGGAGTACGGTTTGAAAAACAAGGTATGGGTATCCGAAACGGGCTGTATCGGCACCTGCGCCTTAGGACCGGTGATGCTTGTGCAGCCCCGGGGCGTGTTCTACACCAGGCTTAAGCCCGGGGATATTCCCGGAATTGTGGTCTCTCACCTGCTGAACGACAAGGTCAGGCTTGAAAACACCTATTATGACAGCAGCACCAATCAATATATTCCCTATATTTCAAACATACCTTTTTTCAACAACCAGCTTAAAATTGCCCTGAGGAATTGCGGCGCCATAGACTACTCTTCCCTGGAAGAGTATATAGCCAATGACGGCTACATGGCGGCTGCCAAAGTTTTAAGGGAAATGAAGCCCATGGACGTGGTAAACGAGATTAAAAAGTCCGGTTTGAGGGGCCGCGGCGGCGGAGGATTCCCCACGGGAATCAAGTGGGAAGCCGGCCTGAAAGCCAGGGGCGATGTCAAATACATAGTCTGCAACGCTGACGAAGGGGACCCGGGAGCTTTCATGGACAGGAGCATTCTTGAAGGCGATCCCCATTCGGTTATCGAAGGCATGTTAATCGCCGGTTATGCCATAGGAGCCCGGAAAGGATACACATACGTAAGGGCCGAATACCCGCTGGCGGTGGAAAGGTTTTCTTCCGCCATTGAAAAGGCCAGAGAAGCGGGCCTTCTCGGTAAAAACATCCTGCAAAGCGGATTTGACTTTGATATAGAAATAAGGATTGGGGCCGGAGCCTTTGTCTGCGGGGAGGAGACAGCCCTCATGGCATCCGTTGAGGGACACCGGGGAGAACCCAGGCAAAAGCCTCCCTTCCCGTTTGAAAGCGGTCTTTTCGGGAAACCTACGATAATCAATAACGTGGAAACACTGGCCAACATTCCGTCCATCATTCTGAAGGGCAGCGACTGGTTCAGCGGCATAGGCAGTGAGAACAGCAAGGGGACCAAGGTTTTTGCCCTGGCGGGAGATATAAACAACACCGGTATTGTGGAAATACCCATGGGAACAACCCTTGGAGACATCCTTTTTGACATCGGAGGGGGAATGCCCAGGAACAAGGAGTTCAAGGCCGCCCAGACCGGAGGCCCTTCCGGCGGCTGTATTACAAAGGAGCACCTGAATACGCCGGTAGACTACGATTCCCTGACAAGGCTTGGCACCATCATGGGGTCCGGCGGGCTCATAAGCATGGATGAAGACACCTGCATGGTGGATGTGGCGCGGTTCTTCATGGAATTCGTGCAGGATGAGTCCTGCGGGAAATGCACACCCTGCAGGCTTGGGACCAAGAGGCTTTTGGAGATACTTGAAAGAATAACGAAAGGCCAGGGCCAGCCCGGGGACATAGAGCTGCTTGAGGAGATAGGACAGACGGTGAAGGATACCGCGGTGTGCGGTCTTGGCCAGACTGCTCCCAATCCGGTTTTGAGCATGATCAGAAACTTCCGGGAGGAATTCGAGGAGCACATAAAGGATAAATACTGCAGGGCGGGGGTCTGTGCCGACCTGTTCATATCCCCCTGCCAGAACGCCTGTCCTGCCGGGGTAAACGTGCCCGGGTATGTGGCGCTGATTGCGGCCGGCAGGATTAAGGATGCCTACAACCTTGTCAGGAAAGAAAATCCTTTCCCCGCCATATGCGGCAGGGTATGCACCCATCCCTGCGAAAGCAAGTGCAGGAGGGGTCAGCTGGATGAGCCCATAGCCATATCCGACCTTAAGAGATACGTAGCCGATTATGTGTTGAAAGATGATGATGAGCCATATGTGGACCTGGTCTTCCCCAGCAAGAATAAAAAGGTGGCAATAATAGGGGCCGGCCCCTCAGGGCTCACATGCGGCTACTACCTGGCAAGGCTTGGGTACGAAGTGGATGTGTTCGAGTCCCAGCCGGTGGCAGGCGGCATTCTGGCCTATGGGATACCCGAGTACAGGCTTCCCAAAAAGGTGCTGCAGAAAGAAATCAAGCAGATTGAGCAGGCGGGAATGAAAATTCATCTCAATACCGAGGTGGGGAAGGATATTTCCTTCTATCAGCTGAGGAGCAATTATGACGCGGTTTATATTGCCACCGGCACCCAGCTGCCCCACAGGGTGGATATACCCGGGGAAGACTTAAAAGGGGTATATCACGGCCTGGACTTCCTGAGAAACGTAAACCTGGGAAGGGAAGTTAAAGTGGGGAAGACGGTGGCCGTCATCGGCGGCGGCAATACCGCCATTGATGCCGCAAGGGTGGCGGTCAGGCTGGGAGCGGAAAAAGTCCTCATCCTGTACAGGAGGCTCATAGACGACATGCCGGCTGACAAAAGAGAGATTAGAGACGCTATGGAAGAGGGCGTGGAAATCATATCCCTTGTGGCGCCTGTCCGCTTCATTGGCGAGGATGAGGTGAGGGGCGTTGAGTGCGTGAAGATGAAGCTCAAGAGGTTTGATTCATCCGGCCGAAGGAGGCCTGAACCCATTGCCGATTCTGAGTGTACAGTGGCCGCCGACATGGTCATACCTGCCGTCAGCCAGTATTCCGACTTGCCCTTTATTGACAAGAACGAGGTTGAAGTGACCCGGTGGGGAACCTTCGTAACCGACAAGGACACAATGATGACAAAGATGAAGGGCGTTTTTGCCGGCGGGGACGTTGTCCGCGGGTCCGACACCGTAATAACGGCCATTGCCGACGGCAAGAAGGCTGCCAGGGCCATAGACATATACCTGGGCGGGAAAGGGATACTGAATACCGGCGAAGACATAGACATACCCAGGGCCACTGACGAGAATGAAATTGTGGAGCATGAACGCTTTGGAATGAAATGCCTGGATCCGGAATCGAGGAAGAAGTGCTTTGACGAGGTATACAC
>JAKOSZ010000183.1 GCA_029776555.1 Bacillota bacterium
CGCCATTATATACAGGTGGGTGTCGCTGTAGACGGAAAAACCATCCATCTCCCTGTACTTTTTCACCATGTTGAGGAGGACCGGGTTGGCCGTCCCAAAAGTGTCCTTTGCAAAGTCCTTGCTCACTTCCGCCGCTTTTACCGAATCCTCAAGAGAAGTAATGACAAAGTCCGTGTAGACCTTTGTTCCGCTTCGCCTCATGAGCTCCGACTCAACAAGCTTATTCACGCTCTCTTCCACAAAGGCCATGGGCACGCCCAGGGCGTCGGATATCTCCTGGACGGTTACAGGCTTTTCATAAGCCAAAATCAGGATGTTCTGGTCAATCAAGTTCTTTACGCAGGAGAAGGGCTCTTCTTTCATCCCCCATCTCCCGCTTATGCCTATTCCAAGCTTTTCCGGCTGATAACTGTTTTTTGCGTAGGCTTCCATCTTAACCACTCCTTCTTTGACTTTTCTGCGCCCTGCGTCAAGGCGGCTCAAAACGGTGCCCCTGGGTATGTTCAGCTCTTCCGCGATCTGCTCGACGGATTGGCCGTGCATGTAATAGCGCACCATGACCTCACGGTAAATACGGGCCAGGAACGCCAGTTCCCTTCGCACTGTTTTGGCCTCTTCCGTCGCCTCGATGCTTTCGAAGCCGTCGTCACCGCAACCGACTTCCGCCGGCATTTCATCATAGCTTACGGTGCTGATGCCGTACTTTTTGCGCAGGGACATAAAAAACCGGTTGTTTAGAATGGAAGTGAGATATGCTTTCGGATTTTCTATCCTGGCTCCTTTCGCAATGGCCGCCAGAGCGCAAAGGTATGTTTCCTGGACCAAATCCTGCGCCTCATCCTCATTGCGGGTTTTGGCGATGGCGGCTTTTAAAAGCCAGGGGGCATACTGCATTAAGTCGTCCACTTTCATATCTTCACTTCCTCATCAATGTAACGCATGCATTACACTTATATAGTTGCGGGCAAGGGGCTTTGATTCGGTGATTTAGGACTAACATTTGCCGAATTGACAGGGAACCGGCAAAGAGGAATGTACCTTAAGATGATGAGCCTTTCCTTTTTATAAGCGTTCTTTTAAGCGACAGCCGAAATAAAGCAAGCCCTTTTAAAGGGCCGCTTCATTCCCATTTGGCGCGAATATCCTGACAATATTTTTTTGCTTATCGCCGGCGGACACAAACATCCGGGTCTATTTCCGGGCCAATATACTCAGTAACATGTGATTGCCCTTACGTTTATGGAGAACGAAGCCCGCTTTTAGAGGGGAAACTGTTTTCGTCATCTTCCATTACCATCCTGCTGCATAGGCATTTCCTTCTTCCTTGGGAGATGCGGCTCCCTCAATAAGACCGTTAAGCTCGCAATACCTCACGGCGCAAACCTCGCCGTGGGAATTCGGGGCTTCCAAATAAATCTTATGGCCCTTCTCCTGGAGCTTAAGCAGCGCCTCCATGCCCAGGTCATTTTCCACGTAAATGGTCCCGACTACCGAATCGTGGGGGTAAAAGGAATTTATGAAATGGGCCGTATGGAAGGAAGGCGCGTCGACCGCTTCCTGGAGATCCATGCCGAACTCCACCACGTTTAAGAAAAACTGCAATGTCCACTGGTCCTGTTTGTCCCCGCCCGGCGTCCCAAAAACCATCCAGGGTTTCCCGTCTTTAAAGGCAAGGGACGGAGTGAGGGTGGTCCTGGGCCTTTTCCCGGGAGCAAAGCAGTTGGGATGACCTGGTGTTAAGTTGAATATCTGGGCCCGGGTTCCTAAAGGGAATCCAACGGAAGGAATGACCGGCGACGTGGGAATCCACCCGCCGCTGGGGGTTGCGGATATCATGAACCCTTCTTCGTCGGCGGCGTCAAGATGGGTAGTATCCCCCTGGTATGACGGATCGCCGCACCCTGAAGATTCCTCCCACAAGGCCCGGTTGTTGGCCTTTGCCGGGTCAATCTTCTGCCGCTGCTTTGCGTTGTATTCCTCCGACAGCAGCATATCCAGCGGAACATCGGCGAAGAGAGGATCTCCGTAGTATCTATCCCTGTCGGCGAA
>JAKOSZ010000184.1 GCA_029776555.1 Bacillota bacterium
GCGCACTACCTGATAGGGAACTGGGATAGTATATCAAAATCACCCGAGGAGGAACGGCTTGGCGCAACTGAGGGGCAGGTAAGACATACACTTGCCCGGCGGGCAGGAGAAAGAACAGACCGTATAGGGCGGCTTTCAGCGGCCAAGGCTAATAATGAGTTGAGCAAGTATCTCCAAAAGAGACCAGGTGTATTATCTGGATTATTAGAATCTGAGGTAGTAGTTGGAAAGCAAGCATCGCACGGAAAGGAAGACTTCGAGGCTTGGCTGAGGGCCTCAATGCCGGCATTGAGAGGACCTTTTGCCAGGAAGCTTTGGATTATATATGTGTTTAAAAAAATTGGAACTATTCGGTGGACAGCTTAAAAATCATACAGGGAGTTTCACCTACCAACTCTTGACACAGATCCCTAAACCGGTAAGCTTGACTTGCGCTTTGTCCAAAATTAAAATATCTTGGTAATATAAAGCTATTGAAAGACGAAAGAGGGTGCTGGTATGGGTAAAACCGTTCCTAACAGGGAGGAAGCCTTTAAGCTCCTTAAAGAGTACACCAAAAACGAAAGCCTTATACGGCACGCACTGGCCGTTGAATCGGTTATGCTCCACTTTGCGGAGCTGTTCGGTGAGGAGGATAAGGAGAAGTGGGGGGTCATAGGCCTGGTCCATGACCTGGACTACGAGATGTACCCCGACGAGCACTGCCAGTGGGTGGGGAAAATCTTAAGGGAGAAGGGCTGGCCCGAAGATTATATCCACGCTGTCGAGAGCCACGGCTGGAAGCTCTGCACCGACGTGGAGCCCCGTGAGAGGATGGAGAAGGTACTCTACACCATAGACGAGCTGACGGGGCTTATTGCGGCCACAGCCCTTATGAGGCCCAGCAGGAGCGTGCTGGACCTGGAGACAAAGTCGGTGATGAAGAAGTGGAAGCAGAAGAGCTTTGCGGCCGGGGTAAACAGGGAAGTAATCGAGGAAGGGGCCCAAATGCTGGGCATGGAGCTGGAGAAAGTCATCGAGGAGACCATTAAGGGCATGCGGAAGGCGGCGGAAGAGATAGGGCTTAAGGGCAATATTTAACAAGTCCCGCGGCGGCGGGGGAAAGGGAACACCAATGTTCAGGAAAATGAGAAGGCAGGACAGGCAGATGCCCGCCGAAGAGGCAGTGGAACTTTTAAAAAGGGGCAGTTACGGGGTCCTGTCCACCGTGGGCCAGGACGGCTACCCCTACGGGGTCCCGCTGAGTTATGTTTTCATGGACAACTGCGTCTATTTCCACTGTGCTGAAACGGGGCACAAGCTGGACAACATCAGGAACAACGACCGGGTGTCCTTCTGCGTGGTGGGCCACGTGGAGCCGGTGCCGGAGAAGTTAACCACGAAATATGAGAGCGTGATTCTTTTCGGCAGGGCCGTTGAGGTTGAAGGCCGGGAGAAGGACTCGGCCCTGATGGCGATAGCGGAAAAGTACTCGGGCACGCACCTGGAAAAGGCAAGAGAGTATATAAGGAATTCCGGCGGCAGGACCAGGGTGGTAAAAGTCGTTGTGGAATTCATCTCCGGGAAAGCCAACAGGTGAGTTCTCAGTCGTAAATATAGAAACCCTCGGGCTTGAGGTCGGGCAAATCCACTTTCAAGTCCCTGACCAGGCAGCTCCGTATGTCATGGCAGAGGTCGCACCGGCCGGCGTAACTCTCCCTGGGGGTAAAGCCGTACTTCTCCACGGCGAGGTCATAAAGGCCCTTGATGCCCCTGGAGAAGAGGGCGTTGATAACGGGGTACTTTTCGGGGGAGGTTCCCTCAGCCAAATCCCTTATGTGGATTGAAAGGCCCGGGCAGGACTGGGTGACAAAGTTCCCGTATAAATCAACGTGAAAATGGTGGACGCCGGAAAGCTCCCTGCAGGGGAAAGAGCTTCGCAGGATTTCCTCCAGGGGGGAGCTCGAAAGATATTCCCTGTAGGTGCTAAGCGCCCTGCCCCTTAAGTTGAGGTGGTATCTCTTCAAGAGCCGCAGGGTGTAGCCCCTGCCGAAGCGCTTTTCGTAATCTTCCAGGCCGTGGGGCCTTGAGTCCTTCAGGGCGTCGAGGTCTCCCCAGAACTCCATCAGCCACGGGAAGACGTCCATTCCGTGCTGCCGACATGCGCCTATGAGCCCCTTGACCTTGCGGAAGGGGATATACTCGTTGTGGAAGGGGTCTATGGAAATCATCAGGGTGTACACGTTGAGCTGCCGGAGCTTCCCTATCAGTTCCCCGGCGCTTTTTTCATCCTTAAACCAGGAGGCA
>JAKOSZ010000185.1 GCA_029776555.1 Bacillota bacterium
CCTCTCGTCTTGTAAGAGGTGCTCGTTTTTTATACTGAAAACGTAAGGATATAATGTTTAAGCGGGATTTCAGAAAGCCTGGAAACTGTTCACCAGCTCTTTAAAGCGGTTTCCCCTCTCCTCGAAATTCCTGAACATGTCGAAACTGGCGCTGGCGGGCGAAAGCACCACCAAGTCCCCTTTTTCAGCGGCTTCATAAGCCCCTGTCACCGCTTCTTCAAAGGTCTCGCAGCGCTTGATGCCAATATCCGCTTTTGCGCCGGACTCTTTCAAGGCATTCCTTACCGCCGCCTCTATCTTTGAAGCCGTCTGGCCTACCAAAAACAGCTTTTTCACTCTCCGGACTATTGCCATCCCCAGTTCGTCGTAGGACAGGTTCTTGTCATATCCGCCGGCAATGAGTATGACCTTCTGCTTAAAGGAATAAAGGCCTGAAATGGTCCTGGTGGGAGAGGAACCTATGGAGTCGTTGTAAAACTTGACCCCGTTTACTTCGCGGACAAATTCCAGCCTGTGCTCCACTCCTTTGAAGGTGGTTGCCACCTTCCTGACTGCCCGGGGCTCCACATAGCCTTCCACGGCTCCAATGGCGGCCATGTAGTTCTCAAGGTTGTGAACCCCCGGAATGACTATGTCTTCGGCCTTTACATAGTTCACTTCCCTGCTGCCGTCCCTGTAGACAACGACGCCCTTTTTGACGGCAACACCCACACCGGCTTCGGTTGTCCTGGCAAAGGGCACTATCCGGTACTTAGCCTCCCCTGCAAAACCCCGGGTAATCTGGTTGTCGTAGTTCAACACCAGCCTGGGGGGCGTAAACCTCTCATCCGGGCGCTGGTGCAGGAATATGTTCTTCTTTGCCTCTATGTACTCTTCGTAGGACTTATGTACGTCCAGGTGGTTGGGGGATATATTGGTTATGACAGCCACATTGGGGCTTTTTTTCATGGTCATCAGCTGGAAGCTGCTTAATTCCAGCACCACCTTGTCTCTCTCCTCCATTTCCTCCACCCGGGAAAGAAGGGGTATCCCTATGTTCCCCCCGAGCCACACCCTGTATCCCTGTTCCTTCAGCATATTGTAAATCAGGGTGGTCGTAGTGGTCTTCCCGTCGCTTCCCGTCACCGCGAAAATCTCCCCGGGGCAGAGGTCAAAAAATACCTCCATCTCGGAAGTAATCACCGCCCCCTCTTCCCTGGCCCTTATGAGCTCCGGCAGGTCAGGCCTCATGCCGGGGGTTTTGAAAATGTACTCGAAACCCTTGAGGGCCTCCAGGTATCCCTTGCCCAGGCTGTATTTTATGTCCAGCTCTTTAAAACCCTCAACAGCGGGCTTAAGCCTTTCCCCGTCCGCCGCGTCAAAAGCCGTAATGTCGGCTCCCATGGACCAAAGGTAGCGGATCAGGGGCGTATTGCTTATCCCAATGCCCAAAACGGCCACCTTTCTGCCTTTCATTTTTCGCCTGAAATCTTCTATCGCCCTGTTCACCAAGTACACTCCATTGCGTTCTTCTTCAACGGATATTATACCACTTTTTGCCTTTACCAGTACCGTTTAGCCCGTCAGCGGCTTTCAATGTCAATTATCTCCCGCTCCCTTATGGCTTTTTCAATCAACTCTTCCAGGTACAGTTTTGACTCGTGGAGCAAAATTCTTTCCATTTTGGGTTTGGTCTTGGGGTGCCTTGCTACAAACACGGTACAGCAGTCCTCGTAGGGAAGGGTGGAGATGTCAAAAGTCCCGATCCTCCTCGCGATTTCAATCACTTCATTCTTATCCATTCCTATGAGGGGCCTGAACACAGGCAGGCTTACCGCCGCGTCCGTCACCACAATACTCTGCATGGTCTGGCTCGCCACCTGTCCCAGGCTTTCGCCCGTCACCAGGGCCTGGGCTCCGGTTTCTTTTGCCAGCCTCTCTCCGATGACTATCATGGCCCTCCTCATAATGACGGTAGCCTGGTCATGGGGGCACCTTTCGTATATTTGAAGCTGTATATCGGTAAAGGGTATCACGTGGAGCCTTATGCGCTGGCAATACTCGGCAAGCACCCTGGCAAGCTCAATTACCTTTTCCTTGGACCGCTGGCTCGTATAAGGGTAGCTGTAAAAATGCACGGCGCTTATCTGTACGCCCCTTTTGGCCATCATCCATCCGGCTACGGGGCTGTCTATTCCCCCTGACAGCAAAAGAAGGGCTCTCCCGCTGGTTCCCACGGGTATCC
>JAKOSZ010000186.1 GCA_029776555.1 Bacillota bacterium
ATAGACATTTTCTGTTACCGGGTCAGGAAATACATAGGGGAGTATTCCGCTGTCATGAACGGCATTGACGCCGTAATATTTACCGCCGGCATAGGGGAGAATAACCCATTGGTCAGGCGCAAGGTGCTGGAGAAGCTGACCTATTTGGGGATACTGGTGGACTGGGAAAAGAACGAGGTAAGGGGAGAAGAGATGGACATCAGCGCTCCGGGCGCGAAAGTGAGGACGCTGGTAATACCCACCAATGAAGAGCTGGCCATTGCGAGGGAGACGGTGAAACTCACCTCCGGGCTCCAAAACCCGTAAGGCGGCAAAAGGTGACCAAAGGGGAATCGGGCTCATTGCTCTTCCCATGCGCCTTTGTTGACAAAAGAGGCAGCAGTTAGTATAATACATTTATCCCGATTCAAGAGGTGGCCTATGAGGCTTGACATCACAAATATTGTAAAAACCGAAGGCGCTGTTTTGGACGTAGAGCTTGAGGAACGGCTGGAGGATATCAGCAAATCCAGGGAAGAGGTTGCCTTTGACCAGCCGGTAAGTTTTAAGGGCCGCCTCCGCAATGTAAAGGGAGTGCTGAAACTGGACGGCCGGGTCAGCGCCGGCTATAAGAGCAGGTGTTACCGCTGCTTAAAGGAAATAACCGGTTTTGTGGAAGTGGCAGTTCAGGAGGAGTTTATTGAATCGGCACTGGCAGGAGACAGCCCGGAATCCTATACTCATGACGGGCATTTTATAGACATGGATCAGGTCTTGAGGGACAGCCTGGTTTTGCACCTGCCCATGCGGATTCTGTGCAAGGAAGGGTGCAAAGGCCTGTGCCCCGTGTGCGGGGCCGACCTTAACGAAAGGGTATGCGGCTGCGAGATGCGTGATCCGGATTTGAGAATGGAACCACTTTTAAAGTTTTACGAAAAAATGAATAAAAAACAGTAACACGTTTTGTGGGAACAGTAGAAGATACGTAGCGGCGGGAGGTGTAACAGATGGCGAATCCGAAGCGAAGATGGTCAAAGGCAAGAACCAGAACCAGAAGGTCTCAATGGAAACTGTCATTGCCGGTTTTAGTAAGGTGTCCACAGTGCCACGCCCTTGGGTTGCCCCATAGGGTGTGCAGAGAGTGCGGATACTATAAAGGGAAAAAGGTAATCGAGGTTGAAGCCAACTAACCCTACGGAATAAAAAGCAGCAGTCACCACTGCTGCTTTTTATGTGAAGGCCGGTGCTTAGGCGGGCTTGCTTTAAAAAGAGGCCGTGAGAGCAGGGAGGTTTGAAGTTGAAGAGCAAGTACCTGACCATAAAGAGGGTCGTGCCGGGGAGCATAGCTTTGGAGTCCGGAGTGGAAGCGGGAGATATTCTGCTTTCGGTAAACGGCAAAAGCATAGGAGATGTTTTTGACTACAGGTTTGAGACGGTCAACGAGGAATTGAACTTCCTGGTGCAGAAAAAAAACGGCGAATTGCTGGAAATAGAAGTGAAGAAGGACGAATATGAAGACCTGGGCCTGGAGTTCGAGTTTCCCTTAATGGATGAGGTAAGAAGGTGCAGAAACAAGTGCATATTTTGCTTCATGGACCAGCTGCCGGCCAATATGCGGAGCACTCTCTACTTCAAGGACGACGACATAAGGCTGTCTTTTCTTGAGGGAAACTACGTAACCCTAACCAACACGGGGACTGAAGAGCTCAAAAGGATAATAGGCTACAGGATGTCTCCCGTTAATGTTTCCGTGCACACCACCAATCCCCGCTTGCGAACCTTTATGATGGGGAACAGGCATGCCGGGGATATTATGGAGAAGATCCGGCTCCTGGTGGACGGGGGGATTAAAGTAAACTGCCAGATAGTGCTGTGCCGGGGAATAAACGACGGGCCGCAACTGGACAGGACCCTGGAGGACCTGTCCGGGC
>JAKOSZ010000187.1 GCA_029776555.1 Bacillota bacterium
CCCGTGCACGGGGCATCAACCAGCACCCTGTCGGCCTTGCCGATATATGTTTCATCTGTATCTTCCGCATCAAAAATTTCGGCCTTTATTATATTTATTCCCAATCTTGAAGCATTTTCTTCAATTATGGAAATTTTATGTTCATGAATGTCCCGGGCTATTACCGTCCCCTCATTGTTCATAAGCTGGGCTATATGGGTAGCCTTGCCTCCGGGCGCACTGCAGGCATCCATCACCAGCTCTCCGGGTCTTGGATCGAGGATGTGGGCCACCAGCATGGAGCTTTCATCCTGTACCTGGAAAAGCCCCTCCTTAAATGCCTTAAGCCTTGCAACCGAAACGGTGTTTTTTATGATAACGGCCTCAGCAGCGTATTTCCCTTCCTCCACCTCAAGGCCTTCCTGCCTCAGGGCCTCCATGAGGCCGTCTCTGTCGGTTTTAAGGGTGTTTACCCGCACCACCAGGTCAGGAGCCCGGTTATTGCTGTCAAGGAGCTTTTCGGTAAACTCTTCTCCAAACCTGTCAAGCCATTCTTTCACCATCCACCCGGGATGGGAGTATTTTATCGAAAGGTGCTCCGCAAGGTTCCTTTCCCTGTCGGGAAGCTTCAGCCTTTCAGGGCTTCTTGCCATGTTCCTCAGAACCGCATTGACAAAACCGCCGGAAGCCTTGTGCCCATACCTTTTGGCAAGTTTTACGCTTTCATTGCAAGCTGCCGACGGGGGTACTCTATCTGTATAAAAAAGCTGATAGGCGCCCATCCTTAAAATGTTCAAAATCCACGGAGACAGTTTCTTCAGCTTTACCGAAGAAAACTGCTCTATATAATGGTCCAGGGTGAGCTTCCACTTTATGGTGCCGTAAACAAGCTCGGTTATGAAAGCCCTGTCCACATCCTTAAACCGGCCTGCTTCCAGGTACCTGTTTATGGAAATGTTTGAATAGGCGCCTTTCTCATTTATGTCGTACAGTATTTTAAGTGCCGTTTCCCTTACATGATCAACGCTCATTAGTCCCTTCTCCTGTTGCCGGCCAGAAGGATAAGCCTCAGAAGGCTGGCAATGGCCACCGCCGCCGAAGCCACGTAAGTCATGGCAGCCGCGCTCAAGACTTTCCTGGCGGGAACAACTTCCTCGTAACTCAAAATCCCCGTTGTTTCAAGCACCGCAATGGCACGCCTGCTGGCATTAAACTCCACGGGCAGGGTTACAAGATAAAACGCCACGGCAAGTGTGAACAGCAATATACCGATATATACAAGGGTATCGTAACCCAGAATGAGCCCGAATATAGCAAGATATGGACCTAAGGACGATCCTATGTTTGCTGCGGGTACCAGGTTGCTCCTTAATGCCAGCGGAGCATATCCGGTTCTATGCTGTATTGCATGCCCGGTTTCGTGGGCAGCAACTCCCACGGCCGAAATAGAGCTGCTGTAATACACCGCATCCGACAGCCTTACCACCCTTGTCCTGGGGTCATAATGGTCTGTAAGACTGCCCCTTACGGGCTGTACCTGCACGTCATAAAGGCCGTTCCTGTCAAGTATGGCCCTTGCAACTTCGGCTCCCGTCATCCCGCGCCTGATCATGGTTTTGCGATACCTTTCGAAAGTGCTTCTTACCTTAAACTGTGCATACAGGGAAAACAGGAATGCCGGAACAACCAGGATCAGGTAATATATGTCAAGACCATAAAAATACCGCAACACAAACACCTCCCGATCTATATAAATATTTTGTCACATTATTATTTATTTAGTTCTCATCAAAACAACTTGCAAAATTTCCCGGGGACACATCATTCATGCAATGCGGGCACTCAGCCCTTTTCTTGTCCCAGCACCCGGCCCACTTCGAAATTGTGCCAGCAGCTTTCAATACCCATCCTCTTGCCCGACTCAAACTGTATCTCCATGAGGGCCAGAGCACCTTTGCCGCATGCCACAATGACTCCGTCCGTTCTCTTTTCCAGGATTGTACCGGGGACGGTTCCGGTGCCATTTGAAACAATGCCATCAGCATTGCTGCGGTCCACCCCGTTTCTGCCCAAATCAGCACAATCTGCTCCTGTACTGTTATAATCACAATCAACTACCCGCGTTTTCCATACGCGCAGCCTGTCGCCCTTGTAAAAGGTATAAGCCCCCGGCCAGGGATTGGTGCCCCTTACAAGGTTATGGACCTGAACGGCATCTCTTGTCCAGTCAATAAGACCGTCTTCTTTTTTCAGCATGGGAGCATAGGTGGCCTCTTCTTCCTTCTGAGGAACCCTCTCCAAGGTGCCTTCCCTGATTTTCACCAGGGTCTCCCTGAGGACCTCGGCCCCCACCCGGGCAAGTATTTCATAAAGCTCACCGGCCGTCATGTCATCGGTTATCTCAACTTCCTTTTTAAGGAGCATATCGCCGGTATCCATTCCCACGTCCATATACATGGTGGTAACGCCCGTAACCTTCTCACCGTTTATAACCGCCCAGTGGACGGGAGCGGCCCCCCTGTACCTGGGAAGCAGTGAACCGTGTACGTTTATGCACCCCAGGGGCGGGATGTCAAGTATGGTTTTGGGCAGAATCTTGCCGTATGCTGCCGTGACAATAAGGTCGGGCCCGATTGCCTCCATCCTCTCCCGGAACTCGGCTGTCCTGATATTTTCAGGCTGCAAAACCTCTATACCTGCTTTAAGGGCAATCTCCTTTACAGGGGGAGCCTCAAGCTTTCTTCCCCTCCCTTTTGGCTTGTCGGGCTGGGTAACCACCGCTTCCACTTTGTAACCTTCATTTATAATCATTTCGAGACTTGGAACCGCAAATTCCGGGGTTCCCATGAACACGATCCTCAAATGTCACACCACTCTTTCCAGTTCATTCTTTTTCTTCAGGGTCCACATACCTTATTACCTTGTCCCTGAACAATATACCGTCAAGGTGGTCGATTTCATGGCACAGGGCAACGGCAAGCAGACCTTCCCCCGTGACCCTGATTTTCTGTCCCTTTCCGTTAAGGGCCTCCACCACAACCCGGGCAGGGCGCTTGACTTCACCGTATATTCCCGGTATGCTGAGGCATCCTTCGGTTCCCGTCTGCTCCCCTTCCTGGCTTACTATCTCGGGGTTGATGAGTTCTATAAGTCCCTCACCGATATCAATCACCACGATCCTTTTCAAAATGCCCACCTGGGGAGCTGCAAGGCCGACTCCATTGGCCTTGTACATGGTCTCAGCCATGTCTTTTAACAGGGTAAGCACCCTGTCATCAATAACTTCAACCTTCTTTGCCTTTTTCCTGAGGATTTCATCCCCTTCTTTTCTTATATC
>JAKOSZ010000188.1 GCA_029776555.1 Bacillota bacterium
ATAGAGTTTCACAGAAAATTTTTAGAGGAGTACGACCGCCTCTTCGGCACGGGATAGGCCCGGGGCATATCCCGCATGAACGGCCTTTCTTATTACTGACAGCAGAACCGGCACGGACTTTGCTTTAATATCCCGCGCCGGTAAAGCTCATAGGTAAAGCTCAGAACAGGCCGGTGATATACCCGCTTTCGCTTATGTCCATGTTTTCCGCGGCGGGGTTTTTAGAAAGCCCGGGCATCGTCAATATATCTCCCGCGTAGGCAACTATGAAACCTGCGCCTGCGGAAATGCTCACGCCGCTGATAGAGATGTCGAAGCCGGAAGGCCTGCCTAAGAGTTCCCGGTTGTCAGAGAGGGAGAACTGGGTTTTTGCCATGCATACGGGAAGCTTGTCCATTCCTAAAGCCTCAATTTGCTTTATGTCTTTTTCGGCCTGAGGGCTGTACTTGACACCCCTGGCTCCGTAAATCTCCGTGGCTATGATCCCTATCTTCTCCTTTACGGGCAGGTTGACATCGTAAAGCGGCTTAAACTCCGATTTTTCCGAATCCGTCAGCTTTATAAGCTTTTCAGCCAGCTCTGTTCCCCCTTCGCCTCCCCGGCTGTAAACTTCGGAAAAGGCCGCTTCTGCTCCCAGCTCCGAGCACCTTCTCTTAAGATAGTCCAGTTCGGCTGAAGTGTCGGTTCCAAACCTGTTTATTGCCACCAGCAGGGGCACTCCGAACTTCTTCACATTCTCCATGTGCTTTTCCAGGTTGGAGAAGCCCTTCTCAAGGGCTCCCGGGTTTTCTTCCCGGAGGGACGCCAGCGGGGCGCCGCCGTTATACTTAAGAGCCCTTACCGTAGCCACAATGACGGCAGCATCGGGCCTGAGGCCGGCAAACCTGCACTTAATGTCGAAGAACTTCTCGGCTCCCAGGTCGGCGCCGAAACCGGCTTCGGTGATGACATAGTCTGCCAGCTTTAAAGCCATCTTGGTGGCAATTACGCTGTTGCAGCCGTGGGCGATGTTGGCAAAGGGACCGCCGTGTATCAGGGCGGGGGTGTTTTCCAGCGTCTGCACCAGGTTGGGTTTAACGGCGTCCTTGAGCAGCACGGCCATGGCGCCGGATGCCTTTAAGTCTCCGGCAGTGATGGGCTCTCCTGTGTAGGAGTAACCGATAATGATTTTTGAAAGCCTCTCCTTTAAGTCATTGAGGCCGGCGGCCAGGCAGAGGATGGCCATTATCTCCGAGGAAGCGCTTATTTGAAAGCCGTCTTCCCTGGGTACGCCGTTGAGCTTTCCTCCAAGTCCCACCACAATGTTCCTCAAGGACCTGTCGTTCATATCCATGGTGCGCTTCCAGATAATCTGGCGCGGGTCTATCCCCAGGCTGTTTCCCTGGTGGATATGGTTGTCGATTATGGCGGAGAGGAGGTTGTGGGCGCATGTAACCGCGTGTATGTCCCCGGTGAAGTGGAGGTTTATGTCTTCCATGGGCACTACCTGGGCATAGCCTCCTCCTGCAGCGCCTCCCTTTATTCCCATTACCGGCCCCAGGGACGGCTCCCGGAGAGTGACAACGGTCTTTTTACCCAGTTTCCACATGGCCTGGCCTAAACCAATGGTTGTGGTGGTCTTCCCTTCCCCTGCCGGAGTGGGGTTGATTGCCGTTACAAGGATGAGCTTTCCGGACCTGTTGTCCTTTATCCTTTCCCAAAGCTTGAGAGAAATTTTGGCCTTGTACTTGCCATAGGGCTCCAGTTCGTCCTGTTCGATTCCGAGGCTGGACCCTATCTCCCATATGGGCTTCATATTACAGTTCTGAGCAATTTCTATGTCACTGATGGGCATATTAATAAACCTCCGTATCCTGGTGCGGCCGCGGCCAACCGGCCAACCGCATACATTTATTTCGCAAAAAAGCCTCCTTTTATTATAGCCTTTTCGCTTTCGGGCTTTCAATACGCCCGGTACGATAAAAAGCCTTTCACCGTATACCCTTCCACCATTTATGTTATAAATACCTTTTCACATAGTATACACTTTTCACATATTATGTAACATGATCATTGTAAGGGAAGAGTGCCATGGATAATCTTAAGATAGGAGATGTGGTTGCCAGGAAGTCATATGGAATGGATATTTATTTCAAGGTAGTGGACATCAAGGAAAACGGGGGAGGAAAAGTCTGCGTTTTGAAGGGGATATGCTACAGGATCCAGGCTGATGCTCCTGCCAACGACCTTGTTGCCGTAAGTGAGAACAGCTTGAGAGAACACGACCTGAGGTTCAGAATGGCGGTAAACAGGAAGTGCGGGGAAATATTACAAAGGACGGCCCGAAAAAGGGGTGACCTAAAAAAATTAGTTTTTAGAAACACTCCAAATGAAAAATTCCGGAAGTTTTCCAGGCCGGGGAAAATACTCCATGTGGATGGCGATAAAGACTACCTGAATACCTGCATGGCACATTACAGACAATTCGGGATAGAGGCGGTGGGCAAGCATGTGCTCGAAAAAGACCAGCCTTCGGTGGTATGTAACCTCCTGGAAGAGTATAGCCCTGATATTCTCGTACTTACGGGGCACGACGGCATTGCGAAAGACGACAGGGACTACCTGGACGTCAACAAGTACAGGACTTCCAGGTATTTTATCGAAGGAGTGCGAAGGGCGCGGAAATATGAAAAGGACATGGACACCCTGGTCATTTTTGCCGGCGCCTGCCAGTCCATGTATGACGGACTGATTGGGGCAGGGGCCAACTTCGCCAGTTCGCCGTCTAGAGTGCTGATACACGCCCTGGACCCTGTCTTTGTCTGCCAGAAGGTGGCTTTTACGGGCATAGATACCGTTTTAAAGCCTGAAGCCGTAATTGAGAATACGCTAAGCGGCGAGGAGAGCATAGGGGGTGTTGAGACAAGGGGAAAGCTGAGGGAGGGCTACCCTGAAGAACAGTTTAAAGGAACAAATGCTGTTATAAGTTAAAATAACTCAACAAAAATATTACAATAACTGGAAATATAACGCCGA
>JAKOSZ010000189.1 GCA_029776555.1 Bacillota bacterium
GAATACACGGCAGGGCTTTTTTACGCTTTGATTTCCATCTGGCTAAGCTGCGCCGTGATGAGAGGGGCCGACGTGATATACCGCTTTGAGCAGAGGCACAGGGCCATTGTATTCGCGGCCATATACTCCTGGAGCCACATTTTAAGCTATGTCCTGGGCTATTTGATAGCCAGGTGGGGGCTGGTCCTGTTCAGGTAGGGAATGGCTGCCGAAGGCAAAGGCTTTTTAAGCCTTCCCAGACTGTTGTTTAACGGGACATTTTCTGCTATAATAATAAAAGAAGGGATGACATACACCTATGGGCATTTGTCCCGGTGGCCTAATGGATAAGGTAGCGGATTCCGGATCCGCTGATACGGGTTCAATTCCTGTCCGGGACGCCAGTTAAAGGGGCTTTTGCGATATCCCATATCGCAAGGGCCCCTTTGCTTTATGCCCGGTTTTTATAACGTTATTCCATCCCGTTTGTTAATTGTCACAGGCTGCTTAAACCCGCTTGCCGCTTTTTTGCCCTGCTTGCCCGGCAACAGCGACGCTGGTAAAATATATGTAATTAATCAAAAAGGACGGGTAGATGGGTTTGACTGCGCCTTTGTATGAAGCGTTAAGAAAATACGCCGCTTCCAGGCCTGTTCCCTTTCACATGCCGGGGCACAAGCTGGGAAGAGGCTTTCCCGCCTGGTACAGGAAGAATCTTTGCCGGCTGGACGTCACTGAAATACCGGACATGGACAATCTCCACAGCCCCACGGGAGTTATCGCCCAGGCTCAAAGACTGGCGGCGGAGGCTTTTAAGGCCGACAGGACCTATTTTCTCGTCAACGGCTCCACCGTGGGGATACATGGGGCCATATACGCCGCCTGCAGGCCCGGCGAAAGGATAGCGGTGGCCAGGGACTGCCACAAGTCGGTAGTAGACGGCATCGGGCTGGCAGGGGCCAGGCCCGTTTATATTAAGACCCTGTTTAACTTAAACTTTGGCATACCCTCGGTGGTGGACCCGGCGGAAGTTGAGAAAACCTTAGACGAGAACCCGGATATAGCGGCCGTGCTTATAACCCGCCCCAACTATTACGGCATATGCTCCGACCTTAAAGCCATAGAGAGGATTGTCCACTCAAGGGGAAAGCTTCTCATTGTGGACGAGGCCCACGGGGCCCATTTGGCCTTCAGCCCGCGTTTGCCGGCTCCGGCCATGGAGGCGGGGGCCGACATATGCGTTCAGAGCGCCCACAAGACGCTGCCGGCCCTCACCCAGGGGGCTTATCTTCACATCAGGGGCAGCCGGGTGGACAGCGAAAGGCTGGAATACTACCTGGATTTGGCCCAGACCACGAGCCCTTCTTTTTTGATAATGTCGTCCCTGGACATTGCCCGGGAAATAATGCAAAGGGAGGGCGAGAGGCGGCTGGGGCTTCTGCTTGACAGCATTGACCGCTTTAAGAAAGACATATCCGCTTTAGAAGGCCTCCTCGTCCTGGGGCCCGCCGATGTGCCCAAAGGGGAGCTGGATGCCGCCAGGCTGGTTATAAATGTAAGGGGTTTGGGAATGGCGGGCTTTGAGGCGGAAGGCCTGTTGAGATCCGAATATAAAATCCAGGTGGAAATGTCGGACCTTTTTAACATTGTCTGCATTAGCACCGTTTCTGACTCGCCGGCCTTTTTAAGGAGGCTGGCCGGGGCGTTAAAGGAGCTGGCCAGGGACTCTCATCCGGGAGAGGGTCTTCCCCCTGTGGACCTGGAGGAACTGCCGCTGCCTGAAATGGCCATGGCCCCCGGGGAGCTTACGAAACTCAAGACCGAAAAGGTGGAGTTGAAAAAGGCCGTGGGAAGGATAAGCGCCGGAATGCTTATCCCCTATCCTCCGGGCATACCCGTGATTTTCCCCGGGGAGGTCATCAGCGGCCCCGTTGTTGATCATATCCTCCGCATTGTCGCCCTGGGGGGCAAGGTCAACGGCCTGGACGGCGGAATAGAAGTAAGAGTGGTAGTTTGATATAATAAACTTAATACGGAAGCAGTGACGGAGGCCGGGATGAAAAAGGGCATCTTTATAACGGTGGAAGGCGTGGACGGCTCAGGGAAAAGCACCCAGGTGAGGATTATAGGGGATTACCTTAAGGAGAAGGGTTATGAACCCGTGCTGACCAAGGACCCCGGGGGCACCTTCATCGGGGATTTGATACGGAACATCCTTTTGGACGCGGGCAACAGGGGGATGCACCCTTTGACGGAAATGCTGCTTTTTACGGCGTCCAGGGTTCAACTGGTGATGGAGGTAATAAAACCTGCCCTTGAGGAAGGCAAGGCGGTAATATGCGACAGGTTTATTGACTCCAGCGTGGCCTACCAGGGCTTTGGACGGGGCATGGACATAGACGCCATCTTAGAGGTGAATAAGCCTGTGACGGACATTTTAGTGCCGGACATTACTTTTTTCCTGGACATACCCCCGGAAGAGGCCTTCAGAAGGAAAGCAAGAGGGGCGGCCGACAGGATGGAGAGGGAGAAAGAGGATTTCTACCTGAAGGTTTATGAAGGATACAAGAAGCTCTCGTCCATGTTTCCCGACAGGATAAAAACCATAGACGCCAGCCTGGACGCGGAGGGAGTGGCAAGGCAATTGAAAGCCTGGCTGGACAAAATCCTGGCTTTTGATAAGGCGTGAAATATGACCGGGCGGTTTGTCGATAACCTTAGTGTAAGGGAAGGAGTGGGAGGATGAAACTCGTTCTGGCAATAGTGAATGACGACGATGGCCAGAAAGTGATCGATGAGCTTGGGAAAAACGGCTTTGGAGTGACGAAGCTTTGTTCCACCGGCGGTTTCTTAAGGTCGGGCAACACCACCCTCTTAATCGGCGTGGATGAGGAAAAGGTTGATGACGTGGTTGAAATAATCAAGAACAAGTGCAGAAGCAGGAAACAGGTCATAAGCTCGCCCATGCCTCCCAATGGGATGGGCGGCGTGTTTTTGCCCTATCCCGTTGAAGTGGTGGTAGGAGGGGCCACCATATTCATACTCAACGTGGACACCTTTATGAAGATATAGGCGGTGTCAGGTAAAAGGTCCCGGGTGCCCGGGGCCAGGGGGGGTCCTTAAATCGGGGTGATTCCTATGAAAGTGCGCGAGATGTTTGTCTCTTCCCAGGCAAACCTTTCCGGTTTGGCGGAGCTTGAAGGGAAAAGAACGGCCAGGAGCGGGGAACAGACTTTCAATGAGAGCCTGAACA
>JAKOSZ010000190.1 GCA_029776555.1 Bacillota bacterium
GAATCTGAGGTAGTAGTTGAAAAGCAAGCATCGCATGGAAAGGAAGATCTCGAGGCTTGGTTGAGGGCCTCAATGCCGGCATTGAGAGGACCTTTTGCCTGGAAACCTTGGATTAAGTATGTGTTAAAAGAAATTGGAACTATTCAGCGGCTAGCCTAAAAAACATTCAGGGAGTTTCACCTACTAACTCTTGACACAGACGTTCGGTGAAAAATACTTGACAGGAACACATAAATCCATTAAAATATGACGCATAATAATTCACTGATTTCAAAGAAAAAGGGGTAATTTTTGTGAGGAAGAGGATTATTAGCGTTCTTGTTCTGACATTGTTCACGCTGTCCTTTTTGACAGCTTGCGCAGGGGGAAGCGCAAACGAGATCAGGATCGGCATCAACTACGAATTGTCCGGCAAAGTGGCAACCTATGGCCAGAGCTCCGTTGTAGGCATTAAAATGGCCGTTGACGAGATCAATAAGGCCGGCGGCATTAACGGCAAGAAGATCCGCCTTATAGAGTATGACAACAAGTCCGACCCCGCCGAGGCAACAACCCTTGCCAATAAGCTCATTACCCGCGACAAGGTTGTGGCGATTCTGGGACCGGCCACCAGCGGCGCATTCAAAGCGGAAATACCCGTTGGCACCAAGTACAAGGTTCCGGTAATTTCCGGTTCTGCCACCGCTGATGATGTGACGGTAGACGACAAAGGCGTAAAAGAGTATGCCTTCCGTATCTGCTTCAACGATTCCTTCCAGGGTACCACCATGGCGTCCTTTGCTCTTAAGAACTTAAACGCCAAAAGGGCGGTAATTATTGCTGATACTTCCAGCGACTACGCCAAGGGTCTGTCCAAGAACTTCAAGAGCACCTTTACCGCCGGCGGCGGAACGATTGTGGCTGAAGAGGCCTATGTAGCAAAGGAAACGGACTTCAACGCCATCATTACGAAGATCAAAAACCTGAACTTCGACGTCATCTTTATTCCCGGTTATTACGAGGAAGCCGGCCTCATAATCAAACAGGCCCGCGATCAGGGGATTAAGGCCCCGATACTTGGCGCCGACGGCTTTGACTCGCCGGTCCTGCTGGAGCTGGCCGGGGCAAAAGCTTTGAACGACGTGTATTTCTCCAACCACTATTCTTCTCTTGACAAGGACCCGGCGGTAATTGACTTCATCGACGCTTTCAAGAAGAAGCACAAGAAGGAGCCGGATGCCTTCAACGCCCTGGGTTATGACTTGGCCATGTTCCTGGCAGACGCAATTAAGCGTGCCGAGGCTATCGACGGCGAAGCCATCAAGAATGCCCTTGCCGAGACTAAGGACTTCAAAGGAATTACCGGTACCATCACTGTTGACGAAAATCACAACGCTGTAAAATCCGCCGTGGTTATCAGCCTGAAAGACGGCGTGCAGCATGCCAGTGTTAAGGTAGATCCGCTATAATAAATACCTGCAGTGTTTGAATTATAGAATGTTGAGGGCAATATTCTTTGTCCTCACTTCTTTTTATTGAGGGTTAAATGTTAGAAGCTGGAGAAAGAGGGAATAGGTTTGGAACAGTTTCTGCAACAGGTGATAAATGGAATATCCCTGGGAAGCATCTACGCGCTGATTGCCCTGGGCTATACCATGGTATATGGTATAATCAAACTCATTAACTTTGCCCATTGCGATGTCTACATGATCGGGGCATATGTGGGCTATTTCTGCATGAGGAATTTCAACATGGGCTTTTTGCCCTCCCTCTTGATGGCCATGGTGGTTTGCACCACCGTGGGCGTCTTAATAGAGAAGATAGCTTATAAGCCCCTGAGAAACGCCACCAGGATTGCGGCCCTCATCACCGCCATCGGCGTGTCGCTTTTCCTGGAGTACGGCACCATGTTCTTTGTGAAGGCAACGGTGCGCACCTATCCTCCCATGACAGGGTTTATGGCCAAGTCCTTTAAGGTTGGCAATACCGTCATTACAATGCAGCAGGTAATAATTGCGGCTGTTACCGTCATACTGATGGTTTTGCTGCAGTTTATCGTTAAGAAGACCAGGATTGGAAAGGCAATGCGCGCGGTTTCCCAGGATAAGGATGCTGCGGAGCTCATGGGAATAAATGTGGACGCAACCATTTCCTTTACCTTCGCCATTGGGTCTGCCCTGGCCGGAGCCGCTGGCATCCTGGTGGGTGTGTATTACAACTCCATCAATCCGCTGATGGGTATTCTTCCCGGATTAAAGGCATTTGTAGCGGCTGTTTTCGGCGGCATAGGCCTGATTCCCGGGGCAATGATCGGCGGTTACATTATCGGGGCCACTGAAGTGTTTGTGGCCGGGTATGGCAGGTCCATGTATAAGGACGCGGTGGTGTTCGCGATATTAATCCTGATATTGCTTGTAAAGCCTTCAGGCCTGCTTGGCAGGGACAAAAAGGAAAAAGTTTAGCGAATGAGGGAGATTGTGTATTGAATGGCAAGGTTATTGAAAACCAATTGGGTTAAAAAGTCATTGGCGCTGATACTGACTTATGCGGTCATACAGCTTTTGATTTCAACCAACATCCTGGGCGGATATTACCAGGATACCCTTGTGACAATCTGCATCAACATCATACTGGCAGTGAGCCTGAACCTGATTACAGGCTTTACAGGCCAGTTTTCCCTGGGCCATGCGGGCTTTATGTCCATCGGCGCCTATACCTGCGCCATCGTTGTACTCCGCTACCAGACCCTTCCCAGCTTCATACTGGGTGTGTTCCTGGCAGCTTTGACAGCGGCCATTGTAGGCTTCCTGGTGGGACTGCCCACACTCCGCCTGAGGGGGGACTACCTGGCCATTGCAACCCTCGGCATGGCCGAAATCATCAAGAACGTATTCCTCAATTTAGATAAAATCACCAACGGAGCCGCGGGTTTAAGCGGCATACCCCAGTTTATCAACTGGTTCTGGCTGTTTGTTTTTACGGCTGGAACGGTGTTGCTGATTTTAAACTTCGTCAATTCTTCCCATGGACGAGCCTGCATTTCCATCCGGGAAGATGAAATCGCGGCGGAGGCAATGGGGGTCAACACCACAAAGTACAAGGTCATTGCCTTTATCATCGGTGCGGCCTGCGCCGGGGTTGCCGGTGCCATCTATGCCTCCTACTTTTACTTTATCCAGCCGACGCTGTTCGGTTTCCTGAAATCCATAGACATCCTGGTCATCGTGGTATTCGGCGGCCTGGGCAGCATATCAGGCTCGGTGATTGCGGCAGTGGTCCTGGCCCTGATCTCCACCTATTTGCAGGCCTTTTCCGAGATCCGCATGGTCCTTTACGCGGTGCTGCTGGTAGTCATTATGATATTCCGGCCCCAGGGTCTGATGGGCTCCAAAGAGGTGTCCCTGGCCGTATTGGGCAAACTGGGCGGCCTTTTCAGGGACAGGAAGGAGAGAGTTTAGCTGATGCCTATTCTGGCTGTTAACAGGTTAACCAAGTACTTTGGCGGGCTGACTGCTGTCTACAATGTTAATATGGAACTGGAAGAACACGAACTGGTCGGTTTGATCGGCCCCAACGGAGCCGGCAAGACCACCATTTTCAATCTGTTGACGGGAATCCATGAGCCGTCTTCCGGCACCATTACCCTTGCCAGGGACGGAAAAAGCATAGCCTTGCAGAAGCTGAAGCCCCATGAGATCTGCAATGCCGGCGTGACCAGGACCTTTCAGAATATCCGCCTCTTTAAGGACCTGACCGTACTTGACAACGTGCGGATCGCCATGCATAAGAATATCGGGTATGGTCTGGTGTCAGGCCTTTTCCGCCTTCCCCTGTTCGGGAGAGAGGAGAAGGCGATACTGGAGAAGAGCGCCGAACTTCTTAACATTTTCAATCTTTTAGACAAGAAGGATGAGCTGGCGAAAAACCTTTCCTACGGCGATCAGCGGCGGCTGGAGATTGCCCGTGCCCTTGCCACCAAACCCGTACTGCTGCTTTTGGATGAGCCCGCGGCGGGGATGAACCCGGTGGAAACTACCCAGCTGGCTGAGCTTATCTGCTGGATCCGGGAGTACTTCAAGCTTACAATCCTCCTGATCGAGCATGACATGTCGCTGGTTATGAAGATTTGCGAGCGCATTTACGTGCTTAACTACGGTCTGGTAATTGCCCACGGGACTCCGGACGAAATCAGGACAAATAAGCAGGTAATTGAGGCTTATCTGGGAGAGGATGTTGGCAATGGCAATGCTTGAGGTTAAAAATATAAACGTGCACTTTGGAGTCATACATGCCCTGAAGGATGTCTCATTCACGGTGAACGAGGGAGAGATTGTCACCCTGATTGGCGCCAACGGGGCCGGGAAAACCACGACCCTGCGCACTATCTCCGGCTTAAAGAAGCCCACCAGCGGGTCCATCCTTCTTGAAGGAAAGGACATCACCAATTCCTCCGCCCGGGAGAGGGTAAGCATGGGCATTTCCCATGTTCCCGAAGGACGGCACGTTTTCCCGGATATGACGGTGCTGGAGAATCTCCAGCTGGGGGCCTATCTCCGCAAAGACAAACAGGGCATCGCCAGGGATTTGAAGATGGTGTATGAGCGCTTTCCGGTGCTGGAGGAAAGGAAGAAACAGGCCGCCGGGACCCTGTCGGGCGGTGAGCAGCAGATGCTTGCCATCGGCCGCGCGCTGATGAGCCGTCCCAGGCTTTTGTTCCTTGATGAACCGTCGCTGGGCCTTGCCCCCTTGCTGGTGCAGGAAATTTTCGACATTATAAAGAATATAAATAATGAAGGGACAACAATTCTTCTGGTTGAACAAAACGCCAGCATGGCGCTTAAAATAGCAAACCGTGCCTATGTCATGGAAACAGGTTCGATTGTGCTTTCAGGGACCGGAGCTGAGCTGATGCGGAGCGATGAGATCAGGAAAGCCTATTTAGGAGGTTAGGGTTATGTTTGTAAAAAACAAAATGACTGCTAATCCTTTCACAATTTCTCCTGATCATACAATACCCGATGCCTATGAAATTATGACGAAACACGGCATTAAAAGGCTTCCGGTATTGCAGGATGGGAAACTGGTTGGAGTTGTGTCAAGAGAAGATATTGCCCATGCGTCGCCTTCCAAGGCCACTTCTTTCACCGTAGGCGAACTGACCTATCTTCTCGCCAAGACGAAGATAAGCAAGGTCATGAAGAGAAACCCTGTAGCCATTTCACCCAATGCCCTTCTTGAGGAAGCGGCTCTTTTGATGCGGGACAACGGCGTGGGTTTCCTGCCCGTTGTTGAAGACGGCAAGCTGGTAGGAGTTATCACCGAGAGCGACATATTCGATTCCTTCATTGAACTTTTAGGCTTTCGTGAGAAGGGTACGAGGCTTACCATCGAAGCCATAGACGAACCCGGCAGGCTTGCCAACCTGACCGGTATATTTGCCAGGTTCGGAGCCAACATTACAAACGTGGCGGTTTACCGCGGAGCCTCGGGCAAAAGCGCCGTGGTCATAGGCATTAACTCCCTGAACACGTCTGAAATCGAAAAGTGCATTGAGGAACAGGGCTATAAAATACTCTACAAACTTCAGAACAAGTAACAGGGATTTTAAACCGGGCCATGGCGGAGCTTCTTTCGGCTGCCAGAGGGATGGCTTTGTCCTCACGGCTGTCTTTCCGTCCCACCCGCCAGGCCGTTATATCCTGTCATATACCGGCTGCAGCAATTGAATGTCAAGATGAAAAAAGCATTCAGCCCCAACCCCGCTTGCTGAATGCTTCAGCGTTTCTATGGCCAATCTTTTTCCGGGAAAGGCGTGAAAAAGAGGCAGGCGCAAATGCAACGCCGTGTCTGCCTTTTGCCTGGAAACCTTTGTCTCCCCTGTTTGTATGACATTAGAAACCTGAAAGTATGACTGCATATAATTAAAACACTAAAAATAGCCGATTATATATTTGAATCAAGCTGAAATTATATGCCGGGGAAAAACCGTTTTTCCGGGAGCCGGAAAGGGAGGGGAGACGGCCAAAGCATGTGAGAACCGCATGACATAAAAAAATAAAAAAAGCACACCATAAACTTAAGCTCAATTACTTGTGAAACGAGGTAAGAAGATGCTTCTTACTGGGATTGTGGCACAAAGCCACGGGTTGAAAGTGGCCGGTTTGATCTGCTCAATTTTGTCCCAGGCGGGGAAAAAAGTCAGTATGGTGGACTTGAGGGATTTGGCTGCCCTGGATCCTTCCCAGGTAAAGGGTTATACCGACGAACTGGAAAGAAGCGGAGTGAGCGTGGCCCTTCTTAAGATACGGCCGGAGGATGTGGACGAAAAACTCCTTAAAGGCCTTCGCCTGGAAATAATCCTGTATGCCGATAAAGCTGACAACCCGGAGAAATCCCAGGGGCATGAAGACCCCAGGCGCAGGCTTTTGGCCGCCCTGGACGAAAAAGGCACCGTAATTGTAAATGTGGATGACGCGGAGCTCATTAAGGTCCTGGAAGGGATGCAGTACCATACCGTCACTTACGGCTTTAATTCAAAAGCGAGTATTACGGCTTCCAGCATTGGTGACGAAATAATTAGTGAGGGCTTTTTGTGCTGCCTTCAGAGGAAGGTGTCGGCCAGGAACGGGACGGTGGTGGAACCGCAGGAATACAGGATTCCGGTTAAGTTAGACGGGATGGATCCCTACTGTTTTTTAGCGGCCACTGCCTTTTCGGTAGTGAACGGTATAGACTTAAACTCGGTTTTTAAGATAATGTGAAGGTCCCGGAGAGGTATTGGAGGCTGATAGATTTTCAAGTCGAAAAATATGTAATATAATTGAAATCGGATTAAGAAAAATATACCATTATATTGCAACTATTCGTACTTTACGGCAGGAGGATATGCTGTTTATAGTATAAACTGCCATGTCACTGAATAAACATTAGATTAGAGATAAAGTATCTATAAGGCACATAGGAATTAAGAGGGGAGTGGGGTGCGGATGGTCGGTAACATTATAGAAAACAACATGGTGACCATTTCCGGGAAAGTGGTGTCAGAACTAAGTTTCAGCCATGAGGTCTATGGAGAAGGATTCTATATTTTTTATATGGATGTGCCGAGACTCAGCAGCAGCTTTGACAGAATAATGGTGACCATTTCGGAGCGCCTAATCTCCAAACGGAAGCCTGAGATTGGCGATACAGTGAAAATAGACGGGCAGTTCAGGTCATACAACAACTACAACACCGAAGGCAACAGGCTAATCCTCACAGTCTTCACAAGAGACATAACCTTTCTGGAAGATGCCAGCCATATAAAAAATCCCAACCAGATTTTCCTCAACGGTTTCATTTGCAAAAAGCCGGTTTTCAGGACAACTCCTTTCGGAAGAGAAATAACCGACATTTTGCTGGCAGTTAACAGGCCTTACAGTAAATCCGATTACATTCCCTGCATAGCCTGGGGGAGAAACGCCAGGTTTACGGAAACGCTTTCGGTGGGAGACAATATCAAGATTTGGGGAAGGATACAGAGCAGGGACTACCAGAAAAAGCTTGAATCCGGGGAGGTTGTCACCAAGACGGCCTATGAGGTTTCCATATCAAAAATGGAGGTTTGTTCGTCAAAAAGCGCGCAAACGAAAAGCAGCCCAAGAGCCCAGCAAGAGGTGGAACAGCAGCAGGATTCGGGAGACTCTGACAGCTGACGCGCTTTAATAATATTGGCCTGCAAGGGGGAAAAACCCCCTTATTTTATTGGGTTAAGTGTTTTTTCCCGCTTTTTCCTTGCGGCAGTTTTCAGGCAAAAACCTTATTTTTTATTAGGGGTAAGGGCGGCAGAAAGCGAAACTGCCGCGGCGGTGGCAGCTCCCTGTAAAAGCGCTTTCCTTAATTGATAGCACTTCCATTAATTTATTCGGGCAGGACGCCGCTTTCGCGCCGGCAGCGTAATCCGTGCAGAACACAGCCATATGCAGCCCCTGTGTTTTTGGCTTTAGCCTTCAGCTTTTCAACAGGGGCTTTTTTTGTTAAAATCACTCTTAGTGATACGAAAGGCCCATTCCGGGCCCCGAAAGGGTATTGTCCCGTGAGCGGGGGGAAATAATCTTCAGTAAATATGGACTTGAGGGACCAAGATGAAATTTAAGGCCAAGTGTTTATCGCTCCCTTTGACCCTTGCCCTCCTGGGTGCCGCTTTGGCGGCTTGCAGGCTCCAAATGCCCCGCGAACCTGTCAAGAAGCAGGGTTTCCATATGGGCACCATCATCTCCCAGGAAGTATACGGTGAGAGCGCTGATAAAGCCGCCGATGAAGTGATGAAGGAGATTGCCAGGCTTGAAGCGGAGATGACGGTGACTAAACCGGGGAGTGAAATCGAAAGGCTCAACCAAATGGCAGGCAGGGGAACCGTGAAACTGGGCCCTGACTCTTTTTACGTGCTCAAGACGGCGGTAAGATACGGCGAGATGTCCGGGGGCAGTTTTGACGTCACCGTAGGTCCCCTGGTGAAGACCTGGGGCTTCTTTACGGGGAAAGCAAGGGTGCCCGCTCCGGATGAAATCAGGCGGCTTTTAAGCCTTGTGGATTACAGGGACATCCTGCTGGACGAAAAAAAGCTTTTAGCCGGCCTGGCCAGGGAAGGCCAGGCGGTTGACCTGGGTGGGATAGCCAAGGGATATGCCGGGGACGTGGCCGTCGGCATATATAAACGCCATGGAATCAAGTCTGCCTGCCTGAACATTGGGGGAAACGTCGTGGCGCTGGGCAGCAAACCCGACGGCAGCCCCTGGAGAATAGGCATACAGGACCCCAGGGGGGAAAAGGGCAGCTATGTAGGTGTTGTAAAGGTAGTGGACAAGGCCGTAGTGACTTCCGGCGACTATGAAAGGTTCATTGAACCGGAAAAAGGGGGAAAGAGGTACCACCACATCCTGGACCCGGCCACGGGTTATCCGGCGGATTCAGGCCTGATCAGCGCAACAATTATTGCCGACAGCTCCATAGAGGCCGACGCCCTGTCCACCTCGGTTTTTATCCTGGGGCTTGACAAGGGTATGAAGCTGATAGAAAGCCTCAACGGGGTGGAAGCGGTACTGGTGACAAAGGATAAAAAGGTGTACATTACCGGCGGGTTAAAGGAGAGTTTTACTGCAAGCGGGGAGAAGAAAGGCTATGAGTATATTGAAAAAGGGTGACCTGCTCCTGGCAGCGGCAATAGCGCTGATAGCCCTTGCCGTCTCCTGGTCTTTCAAGGTTTTCGGAAACGGAGATACTGCCAGGATTGCCGTGATAAAGCAAAAGGGCAGGGTCATCAGGAGGATTGACCTGGACCGGGTGACAGGTTCAGAGACTTTCGAGCTGAAGGGTGACTACCCCCAGCTAATACAGGTGGAAAAGGGAAGGATCAGGGTTGCTGAGGCCGGGTGCCCCGACCAGGTGTGCGTGGAGACCGGCTGGCTTACAAAGAGGGGAGATGCGGCTGTATGTGTGCCCAATGGCACCATTATAGAGATTGAGGGGGAAAAGAGCGAGGTGGATGATGCCACCTACTGACCCGGGTTAGCGGTAGAGCCTTAAAAGCATTGACAGGCGGAGGAAAGGAATAGAGAATGATAAAGCTTCACCGAATTGTGTTACTGGCCCTGTTGGTTTCACAGGCCATGGTTCTCTCCTTCATAGAAACCTTCATTCCCAACCCGGTTCCCATACCGGGCTTCAAGCTGGGCCTGGCCAATATTGTCACCATGCTGGTCATATTTTTTTTTGGTTTTGGCGACGCCGTGCTGGTAGTAGTGGTTCGCTGCGCCCTTTCGGCCATTCTGTTCGGGGGGCCGGTGGTTTTTATCTTCAGCCTGGCCGGTGGTATACTGAGCACTGTGGTCATGTCCGTCCTGTACTACAGGATGCGGGAAATGTTGAGTATAATAGGAATTAGCATGGCCGGTGCGGTGGCCCACAATGCCGGCCAGCTTGTTGCCGCCGTAGTCTTGATGGGAACGCTGTCGGTGTTTTCATACTTACCGGTTCTTCTGATAGCCGGACTGGTAACGGGTTTTATTACGGGCGTGTGCAGCCGGCAACTCTCAAAGGCTTTTCAAAAATGGAGGCGAAGTGAAGGTCAAAACAGGGAGAAATAAACTTTGGCTGCCGGGATAGATATTGATTGTTTAACAATAACATACCCACTACAGGGGGCATCAGGATGCTGTTAGACGGATATCCGGAGATACTGGGCGATGTAAAGGCGGTAGAAAGGGTTATAAAAAAGGCTACCAAGTCAAGAAACGCCCTCCTTTCCAGCATTGTGGACGAACTGATAAGCGCGGGCGGGAAAAGGCTGAGACCGGCTTTTGTCATCATGTCCTCCCGCTTCGGGAACTACGACAGGGAGAAGGTGCTGCAGGCGGCTGGGGCCCTTGAAATACTGCACACCGCCACCCTGATCCATGACGATGTGATAGACGGTTCCCAGCTGAGGAGGGGAAAGGCCACGGTAGCCGAGAAATACGGAACCGCCATGGCCATATACACCGGTGATTTCCTTTTTACCAAAGCGGTGGCTATGTTTGCGGAGTGCGTGCCGCCGGACAGGGTGGATATGGTGGCAAAGGCTGTGAAGGTCATTTGTGAGGGTGAGGTGGACCAGTACAGGGACAGGTTCAACATGAACACCGGTGTTGTCACCTACCTTAAAAGGATTATCAGGAAGACGGCGATGCTTTTCGGCGCAGCCTGCAGCCTTGGGGCCTACCAGGGGGACTGTCCCCGGGATACGGCCAGGAGCCTGACCAGGTTTGGGATTATATACGGCACGGCTTTCCAGATAAAAGACGACATAAACGACTACGCCATGAGCGAAAAAAGCGCCGGGAAATCCGTCAACAACGATATAGCCAACGGCGTAATAACCCTGCCGGCCATTTACGCCTTGAAACGCTGCGGGCAGATTAAGGAGATTTTTGACGAGGCCTTTGGAAAAGCGGGGCAAATATCCGCCTCCGACGTGTCCGAAGCGGCAAGGCTTGTAAGGGAATACGGCGGGGTGTCTGACTCGGAGAAACTCCTTAGAAAATACGTGGCCAAAGGCCTTAAGGAACTGGACAAGCTTCCGGAAAACAGGAGCAGGCATGCCTTTAAAGAGCTAATTTCCATGCTTTTGGACTGATTCCTCATTTAATTCCGTTGCAAGGAGACTGAGTGATGTGGTAACTGTTGCTTCGGTTGCTGTAAGCAATTCCAC
>JAKOSZ010000191.1 GCA_029776555.1 Bacillota bacterium
CTATGAAGTACATGATGGCCCGCTCCGCCAGCCTGCTCATCCCCATGGAATCCAGGAACTGTATCCCCGGGGAACTCTCGGAACCAATGGCCGGGTACACACCAATGGTGGGCATTACCGGGCCGTCGGGTTCAAGCCCGTAGTACACCAGGTCTATATGGAGAAGGCCCGCCTTTATCATTTCCTCTATGCGCCTTTCCGGCAGTGAAATCTCAGCCGCGCCGGCCAGTTTCCCCCTCCAGAACCTGACGCACTCTTCAAGCCGGTTGTTAAAGCTGTTTTTAGCAAGGGCTTCGGCCCTTTCCCTCGAAATGGGGCTGTGGGGTATCATAAACACGTACTCGGCCTTCTCGCCCGGTTCAAGCAGTACGGCCATTTCCTCCTGGGGCGCCGGTTTCCCGTTAAGCCTTGCCACCATGTAAACGCGGCCCGAAGGGAAGCAGCCAAAGCCCGATTCCCCATCGTAATATGGCTTCTGAACCTCCTGCTTTTCATAAGACCGCATGGGAATCGGCTCCGGTATCTTCATCCAGCTGTAGCGGGGCGCCTTTGCGGTGTTTATGGCTTCAACCCTTACATATATGACCGTCTCCTCGTCCCTTTCCATCTCCTGCCGGTGGAGGGCTTCCACTTTAGCCTGCTGGCCGGGGGTGAACATGTGTCCTAAGGCATGCTCATCCGCCACCAGGAAGTGGGTGCCCCTCACATGTTCGGGGTCAAGAGGGCTTTTTTCATTGGTCACAAAGAACTTCATTTTGTAGACTACTTCTTCGTCTGTAAAACTGGCGTTCAGTATGGGCAGAACACCGTCCTCAAGCCTTCTTGTAAGGTCCTGGGCGCAGCCCAGACCGCGCCCTGCCATAAAGTTGTACCTCACCCGCGCGTCGCCGAACTCAGGCACGTTTAAATTTTTCCAGTGATGCCTGGGGGCTATCCAGTCCCACATCTCGGTGTGGTCTCCCCTGAAGCCCACCTCAAATATCCTGATATCCCGCGATATTCCCAGCCAGGTGGGGCATTTCAAATCACGGGTGAATTTGCTTGCGTTCTCATAGCTTTCCTCCGGGGCGGCCTCAATTTCCTGCAGTTTGGACAGCCCGCAGCTTTTTTCCACGTCCCTGCTGATTTCAAGGTAATCCCTCTTGTCCTCCGCTTCCGTCACCGCAACGGAATACTCGGGTATGTATATGGGGTAACTGCTCTTTACATCCCTTAAAAAGAAGCTGAAAGGGTTCTCCTTGGTCCGGACCCTTACCAGCGTTTGGTTTGCGCCCAGGCCCACCAGGGCTCCTTCCACTTCCACGTCCAGCCTGCAGGGTCCCTCACCGCTGAACTTAAACTCAACGCCCTTTACCTGCCCCCTGCCTCCCGAGGCCGTCATTTTCACAATCCTGCCCTTGTTTACCCCGATGCTGCCTTCAGGCTTACCGCCCTGCCAGAGTATGGAAAAACCCTTCTTCATAAGAATCCCCTCTTTATTCCTGTCATCTTTATCTCAGCTTGCCTTCAGCCTTTTTTAGGTCATGCAAGCCTTTTACCAATCGCCGCCCCGCCGCTTTCAGCGGTCGGCCCGCCGCGCCGGATTGGATTTCGCCCTTTTTAACCCGTTGAAACATGAAAAATAACCGCAGAAACTGAGGTTATCGCGAAAAAAAGAAAACTCCCTGGCAGTAAGCCCAATACCGCAAAAACGATGCCGGCGCAAATAAAACGCCGGCTACTCAACGGCAGGTATTATAAGCTCCTGGCCGGGGAAAATCCTGTCAGGTTCTTCAATATCGTTGGCTTCAACAATCAATATGTATTTATCCGGGTCGCCGTAGAACTTCACGCTAATGCTATAAAGGCTGTCGCCGGCCTTCACCACATACCTGGTGGGCAAGCCTCCGGGTTCCTGCGGTGACTCCTCTCCCGAGGGAGCGCCGTTTTCGCCCTCGCTGCCCGGGTCCTCCGTTTCTCCCATATTTCCGTTTTCTTCGGGAAAGACGCCGATTTCATCCTCTTCGCCGTTTTCCAGCCCGTCGGTATAACTGCCGGGCCTGTCCGGGGACTTTTTGAAACTGAACAGGCCGGGATTCCACAGCGATACCGTAAGCCACGCCAATGCGCCTATCAAAACAAGAGCGGCAATGGTCCTGACCAGCTTTTTGCCTGCGCTGCCTTTCCTGGTGGTTTTTAAATAAGTTCCGCGCCTTGACGAAGATTTAGCGGCCAGGGTCCCGGCAACCACTGTGCCCTCCTGGGAAAGCACCTCGTCAACCCTTGCCGCAAGCACAGTAACCGGACCCTCGCACCCGCCCTCCAGGGCTGCCTTTGCGAAGGTGTTAGCGATATAGGACGTATCCCTGCCGGAGGCCATTAAGTCGGTTTTCAGTTCGTCGTCAATGGCCCTGTCCACCTCCCGGCTCAACAGCAGGAAGACGTCCCCCCGCCTCACCGGGAAGCTCTTGACCTTGTTGATCTCCGACTCGCTCCCGCCGCCGTTGGCCTTCAGCTTGCTGAAAAGGAGCTTGGCCTGCTCTTCGTTTATAATTCCCATCCTGAGAAGCCTGTCCACCTTGTCATTGTTGCCTGTGAGGCTCTTTACGGCGCCGTCCCTGTAAAGATACAGGCATCCGTCTCCCGAGCTTACCGCCGCAGCCCTTCCCTCTGAAAAATAAAGGCAGGCAAAGCAGTTTATCTCCTCCGAAGAAGCGGCCGCCTCTTCCGTATCCGGGTTTTCCCTTCCCAGTCTCAGGCTGTGCATGACATTTTCAGCCTGGTTTACGTATTCGACTATCTCTTCCAGCTTGCTGTCTATGCATGCTCCACTCTTGCCAAGCTTTTCCTGAATTTTTTTAAGTTCTCTGCCAAAGGACAGGGAAGACAGGTTTCCCCCTGCCTGATTACCTATACCGGTGCCCACGGCAAGCATGTATTCATTTACGTTCTCTTTGGCCGAAAACTGCATTCCGGCAGGTTCATACTCCTGCCTGTAGCGGCCATTGACATAAAAGCTGCACTCCGTTGCCCCGTCACCGGACCCAGGATAAGAAACGGCGGATACATCAAGTTTAATGAGGTGCTCCATACAAAAAACCCCTTGTCATATGTTCTGGAAAGGCTGACTTTAAAGGCGTTGCCGCGAGAATTAACCGGATATTCAAGAGTTATCCGCCTGCCATGTGTTGTTTGCGTGCTGTTGCCGCTGCAGGCTGGGCACTGCGTATTTTTCCGGCGGCAGCTTAAGCATAAAATCCTGGGATATTTAAACTGTTTAAGTTAACAGCCCAGTTAAATAGTACCATAAAAAGAATAACAATTCAACGCGCATTGAAGAAGGAGCCTCTTTTGTGTATAATTTTTTTTTAATACGGACAAATGTTTTAAAAATTCGTGATGAATAGAGGTGCCATATGTTCAAGGAAATTGAAGGCGGCGTGACCGCGCCCCGGGGCTTTAAAGCCTCAGGCGTCGCGTGCGGCCTTAAAAAGGACGGCAAAAAGGACCTGGCCCTAATAGTGTCGGACAACACCGCCAGCGCGGCGGGTGTGTTTACCACCAACCTGGTGAAGGGCCACTCCTTGATGCTGACAATGGAGAACATAAAGAAGGGGCGGGCCAGGGCGGTTTTGATAAACAGCGGCAACGCCAACGCCTGCCTGGGGAAACGGGGCCAGGATGACGCCCTGGAAATGGCGACCCTGGCGGCAAAGGCCCTGGGCTGTGACAGGACCGAAGTCCTGGTGGGGTCAACCGGGGTTATAGGCATACCCCTCAACATGGAGGCCGTCCGGCAGGGTATAGACCTGGCTGCGGCCAGCCTCTCCTATACCGGAGGCCATCAGGCCAAGGAGGCCATAATGACCACCGACCTCGTCCCCAAGGAGGCTGCGGTTTCGGTGCCAATAGGCGGTAAGGAGGTCCGCATCGGGGGAATGGCAAAGGGTTCAGGCATGATCCACCCTAACATGGCTACGATGATAGGGGTTATTACCACTGATGCTTCCATTTCTCCGGAGCTCCTCTCCTGCGCTTTAAAAAGGGCGGTCAAACATAGCTTTAACAGGGTTTCGGTAGACGGCGACACCAGCGTCTGCGATATGGTGGTCATACTGGCCAACGGCCAGGCGGACAATGACCCCCTGGCCCCTGAAAGCGGCTCTTTTGAGGCCTTCTGTGAAGCCCTGGATTATGTCTGTGCCCGCCTGGCGAAAATGATAGCCGCCGACGGGGAAGGGGCCACAAAGCTGGTGGAGGTGGCGGTGGAGCATGCTCCCTCCGAAGAGGACGCCTATAAAATAGTCTGTGCGGTGGCCAAGTCCCCCCTGGTTAAGACGGCGATTTTCGGCGGGGACGCCAACTGGGGCAGGATTTTTACCGCTGCGGGCTATTCCGGGGCCCGGTTCAACCCTGACCTGGCAGACATATACATAGGCGACCTCATGGTTTGTCAAAACGGCACGGCCCTGCCCTTTGACGAGGAAAAGGCCGCAAAGCTCCTCGGGGAGAAAGAGGTAAAAATCCTCATTGACTTAAAACAGGGCGGTTTTTCCGACAGGATGTGGACCTGCGACTTTTCCTGTGATTACGTGCGGATAAACGGCAGCTACAGGTCCTAAGCCCGGTGTTGTCCTTTCCCTGTTTAACTGGTATAATTTCGTATGTCAAGGCAGATTATGTATACATGGGCGTTTCATTCAGCATGCGGCAGGGGGTTTTATATCGGCGCAAGCCTTTTTTGGAGGGATAGCTATGGCGAGCTGTCAGCTTCTGATTTTTAAGCTGGGTAGTCATGACTTCGCTGTGGACATTGAGCACGTGGACACCATCATACCGTACCAGGAGACCACAAAGGTGCCAAACACCCCGGAATACCTGGAAGGCCTCATAGATGTGAGAGGTAAAATATACACGGTTTTCAACCTGAGAAAACGCCTTAAAATGTCCGAAGATGGGGAAAGCTCCCCCACCAGGATCATCGTGCTGAACTATAAATCGGCTTCAGTCAGCTTCCTGGCCGATTCGGCCAACGAAATACTGAGGACCGACCGGGAGAATGTTGAGCCCGTGCCCGAAACCCTGGAAACTCTTGACAGGAGCTTCCTGTCCGGGGTAATGAAGTCCCAGGAGCGCCTCATACTCCTTCTTGACCTGGAGGCTCTGACCAGCTGCGCAAAAGAAGGAAGCCCGGAGGCGGCAGAAGCCTGATCAGTAGTACTTCCTGGCGCCAAGTATGTGGAGGACCCTGAGCTCCCTCCAGCTGTAGTTTGTGATGGGGTAGTAGTCCCTGTCAAAGGTATGGGCCGCCACCAGTATGTTGCCCAGCGACGGCGGTGAGCCTGTCTGCACAACCACAGGGGAGTGGTTGTACACCCCTCCTCCCAGAAAGGACAGCTGAATAATATCGCCTATCTCCACGTCCCTTATGTCCGCTTCCACGGCAAAAGGCCCCGGTCCCTTATTGGTAACCAAAAACCTGTAGAGGAAGTTCACCCCGGTCCAGGAGGGCGTCCTGTCGTTGGCATTCCTGTAGTACCAGCCGTAAACCGGCGTGTAGTTCATTACCCCGCAGCCCTCGTACAGGACCTGGGACGCAAAGTTGGTGCAGTCCCCTCCCAGTTTTTCAAAGTCGTAATAGCGGTGGTTTCTCCCGTAGGCCCACATATGGGCGTAGGCAACCGCCTTTTCCCTGTTGTAGGGAACCACCGTCAGGTTCCTGAAGTAATACTCCACTTCTTACCCACCTTTTTGAAAATGCCCCATCCCGCATAAAGCCCTTCAATCTTATGGGATACTGAAACCGTTCAATCTTACGGGACGCTGAAGCCGTTCAACCTTACGGGCTATCTTACTAACAGACTATGTTGGCGCATAAAAGCTGTTACATTTTTAAGGGAGCTTCTTAACTTGTGCCCTCCCCTGTTGCCATTTCACCTGCGGTAAAAGCCAATTCAGCCCGCGGCAGGAGCGCCCGGGCCATATGCGGGCAAACCCGACGGGGCGGCAGTAAAAGCCAGTGCCATTTCCAGGGCTTCCTGCTGTTTCAAGTGGCAGACCCGCCGGAGCGGCAGCGGAAGCGGCTTTATCAGCTGTTTTGGGCGTGAAAAAAGCGCCGGTTAAAACTTAACCGACGCCTTATGCCTTAAGTTTATCAGCCTGCCGCCGCCTGGGGACGCGTTTTTAATGAAATCTCCCCGTCCGCAAGGTCCACGGTTATCTCATCCCCGGCCTTTATCTCTCCCCTTATGAACAGCTCCGAAAGCTCATCCTCTATATACCTTTGGATTGTCCTCCTAAGGGGCCTTGCTCCGAACTTCTCGTCATAGCCTTTGGCCAGCAGGAACTCCCTGGCGTTATCCGTCACATCCAGCTTCATGCCTTTGGCCTCTATCTCCTCCCGGACCTCTCCCAGCATGAGCTCCACTATCTCTTTCAGTTCGTCTTTGGTAAGCTTGTGGAACACCACAACCTCATCTATCCTGTTTAAGAACTCCGGCCTGAAGGTCTCCTTCAGCACCTCGTCTATCTTTTCTTTAGCGGTCTTGCTCTCGCTGCTGGCAAAGCCGATGCCTGCCGACCTGGTGCTGGTCCCGGCGTTGGAAGTCATCACGATTATGGTATTCTCGAAATTGACCGTCCTGCCGTGGCTGTCCGTCAGCCTGCCGTCCTCCAGTATCTGCAGCAGTATATTGAACACATCGGAATGGGCCTTCTCTATCTCGTCCAGCAGTATTATCGAATAGGGCTTCCTTCTGACCTTCTCGGTAAGCTGCCCGGCGTCGTCGTATCCCACATAGCCCGGCGGAGAACCTATCAGCTTGGAAACCGTGTGCTTTTCCATATACTCGGACATGTCAAACCTGATGAGGGCCTCCTCGCTCCCGAAAAGCTCAACGGCCAGCGCCTTCACCAGCTCCGTCTTTCCAACGCCGGTAGGCCCGATGAATATGAAGGAGGCGGGCTTCCTCTTCTTCCTGAAACCGGCCCTGCTGCGCCTTATTGCCTTTGCCAGGCCGGACACCGCTTCATGCTGGCCTATTACCCTCCTGTGCAGCCGCTCTTCCAGGTTGAGCAGCTTCCTGCTCTCCTCCTCGGTCAGCTTCTGAACCGGTATCTTGGTCCAGGACTCAACCACGTAGGCCACGTCATCCACGGTCATAACCGCACCTTTGCTCTTCTCTTCCATCTCCTTGATGGTCTTTAGCAGCTTGCACTCCCGGACCTTCAAATCTGCCGCCTTCTGATAATCCTCTATGGAATCCGCCGACACGGCGTTCTCCTTTTCCTCCTGGACTTTTTTAAGCTCATGGCGGAGTTCCTCCAGTTTTACAAGGGCTTCGTTTCTAAGGTTGCACCTTGAACCGGCCTCGTCTATCACGTCTATGGCCTTGTCGGGAAGGTACCTGTCGGTTATATACCTCTCGGAAAGGATAACCGCGGCCTTTATTACCTCGTCAGGTATAGCCACCCGGTGGTAGCTTTCGTAGTAGCCCTTTAAGCCCCTCAGGATCTCTATGGATTCCTCGACGGAAGGCTCATCCACAAATACGGGCTGGAACCTTCTCTCCAGGGCCGCATCCCTTTCAATGGCCCTGCGGTACTCGCTTAAGGTAGTAGCCCCGATTACCTGGATCTCTCCCTTGGCCAGGGCAGGCTTTAGGATGTTGGCCGCATTCATTGCCCCCTCGGCCTCCCCGGCTCCCATGATGTTGTGAAGCTCATCTATGACAAGGATTATATTCCCCAGCTGCTTCGCCTCTTCTATAATGCCTTTCATGCGGCCTTCGAACTGGCCCCTGAACTGAGTGCCGGCCACAATTCCCGCCAGGTCGAGGGTATAAACCTCCATGTTGAAGAGCTTTGCCGGCACTTCCTTCCTGACTATCCTTAAGGCAAGCCCTTCGGCTATGGCCGTCTTACCGACGCCCGGCTCGCCGATGAGCACCGGGTTGTTCTTAGTCCTCCGGTTTAGAATCTGTATGACCCGCTCTATTTCCCTGTCCCTTCCCACAACCCGGTCAATCTTGTCATCCCTGGCCAGGTCGTTCAGGTTGGTGCCGAAGAGTTCCAGGTACTTCTTTCTCCTGCCGTTCTTCTTCTCCTGGGTCTTTACCCTGGTGCTGTTCTTGCCGTCCCTTTCGTCGGCCTCTCTATGCTGCTCCCCGTGGCCGTCCCTTCCCTGGCCGCCTTTCTGGAACATGCTGCCGCTAAAGAAATTGAAAAGAGGATTGCCGGCGAATGGTCTTGCCGTTCCCGGCGGTGCCTCCTCCTGATTGTCCATTCCCATACCTTCAAACATGCTGGTAATCTGCCTGTTCAAGTTTTCCACGTCTTCGCTGCTCATTCCCGTCTGCTCCAGGAGCTGGTTTATCGGCTCAATCCCCTGTTTCTGGGCGCATGTGAGGCACAGGGCCTCCTGTATCTGCTTGCCGTTAACTATTTTTGTGATGAACACCACGGCATAGTTTTTCCTGCATACCGTACACATTATCATTAAAACCACCTCCTCAATGGGAATCTCCCCAAAAGAGGAATCCCAAACAACCGGTGCCACTTTCCCGTTTGCGCTTTGCAAACGCCTCCCCTACTTATTTTTTATGCCTGATTTTAGAAATTGTAACAGTAAAATTTGAAATTTTATATAACAATATTTACTGTCGCTGCTGATTATTATCAGTATAGCATACGCGAAAAGCTCCGTCTAATGTCCCGTTTGCCGTGGAAAAAGCCGCCGGCCCCGTCGGACAAATTTACTGCCTTCATAAGGGAAATATCTTAAACAGGGTCAAAATATCGGCGTTTTTTGGGGGCAGACCGCCTACTTGTCCCGGTGTTGCGCTAAAGCCGCTCCGGAAATTCTCTCCTAACTGGTCTTTCCCAACACCCTTTTCAAAAACTGCCCCGTATAGGAATGCTCCATGCCGGCAACCTCCTCGGGAGTGCCCTCCGCCACTACGTACCCTCCGGCGTTTCCGCCCTCAGGACCCAGGTCGATTATATGGTCGGCGGTTTTAATCACGTCCATGTTGTGCTCAATGACCACCACCGAATTCCCCGCGTCCACAAACCTCTGGAGGATATTGATGAGCCTGTGAACGTCGGCGACGTGAAGGCCTGTGGTAGGCTCGTCCAGGATATACATGGTGCGCCCCGTGCTCCTCCTGGACAGCTCGGTGGCCAGCTTTACCCTCTGGGCTTCGCCGCCGGACAGGGTGGTGGAGGGTTGTCCGATTTTTATATAGCCAAGCCCCACGTCGTAAAGGGTCTCAAGCTTTTTCACAATCCTCGGAATGTTTTTGAAAAACTCCAACCCGTCTTCCACGGTCATGTCCAGCACGTCATATATATTCCTGCCCTTATACCTGACCTCTAAAGTTTCCCTGTTGTAGCGCTTGCCTTTACACACCTCGCAGGGCACATACACGTCCGGCAGGAAGTGCATCTCTATTTTTATAATCCCGTCACCGCTGCAGGCCTCGCAGCGCCCTCCCTTTACGTTGAAGCTGAAACGGCCGGGCCTGTATCCCCTCATCTTGGCCTCGGTGGTATTGGCAAAAACCTCACGGATGTAGTCAAAGACTCCGGTGTAAGTAGCCGGGTTGGACCTGGGCGTCCGCCCTATGGGCGACTGGTCTATGGCAATAACCTTGTCCAGGTGCTCCAGCCCCAGGATGGCGTCGTGTTCTCCGGCTTTGGTCTTGGCTCCGTTCAGCTCGGCGGCCAGCTTCTTATATAGTATTTCGTTTATAAGCGAGCTCTTTCCGGAGCCCGAAACCCCGGTCACGCACGTAAACACCCCAAGAGGTATTTTTACATCTATGCTCTTTAGGTTATTCTCCCTGGCCCCCTTAATCTCAAGCCACTTTCCGTTGGACGCGCGTCTCTTCGGGGGGACCTCCACCTTTTTCTTGCCGCTTAAGTACTGGCCTGTTATGGACTTCTCGCATTTCTCTATGTCCTCAACGGTACCGGCGCACACCACCTCGCCCCCGTGGACGCCGGCTCCGGGCCCCATGTCTATGATGTAGTCGGCGGCCCTCATGGTCTCTTCGTCGTGCTCCACCACTATGAGGGTGTTGCCCAAATCCCTGAGCCTTTTTAAGGTCCTGATAAGCCTGCCGTTGTCCCTCTGGTGAAGCCCTATACTGGGTTCGTCGAGGATGTACAGGACTCCCATCAGCCCCGACCCTATCTGGGTAGCCAGCCTGATCCTCTGGGCTTCGCCCCCGGACAGGGTGCCCGCCGACCTGGCCAGGGTCAGATAGTCCAGGCCCACGTCCACCAGGAAGCCCAGCCTTGCGTCGATTTCCTTCAGTATCTGGTGGGCTATCATCATCTCCCTGGGGCTTAAGTCCAGGCTCTTGAAAAACTCCCTGATTTCAGATACGGGCATGCAGGTGATTTCGTAGATGTTTTTCCCTCCCACGGTCACCGCCAGGCTTTCCTTTTTGAGCCTGGCTCCGTTGCACTCGGAACACGGCGTGCTGCTCATAAAGCTCTCGTAGTACTGCTTCATCCCCTCCGACTGGGTCTCCCTGTACCTTCTCTCCACCGAGTTTACTATCCCCTCGAAGGGAACGGTATAGGAGCCGCTGCCGTATTCCCTGTCATACACCACCTTCAGGCGCTCTCCCCCGGTCCCGTACATTATGATGTCCAGGATGCGGGGCGGAAGCCTGTAGACAGGGGTATCAAGGCTGAAATTGTAATGCCTGGCAAGGGCATCAAATATCGCCCTTGCAAAGGAGTCCTCATCCTGCATGTTCCAGCCGTTGACCACAATTGCGCCCTCATGCAGGGATTTCGTGCGGTTGGGAATAA
>JAKOSZ010000192.1 GCA_029776555.1 Bacillota bacterium
TGTCCTCCTTACCCTCCACCGCCGCCTCGAAAAAGCCGTAAGGGTGCAGTTTTGCCGTGGCATACCTGTTATTGGTGACGAAGTCGACCACTGTAACCTCTTTTGCGTTGGGAAGGAAAGCCCTGACGGCAAAGGTCTCTTTTTTGACCCGGTGGAGCCCCAGCACCGAGTGGGGATCGTGATGTTCTCCGTTGATTACTTTAAAAACGTCTCCAGGGTTGGCAGTTGTATTCATTGTCCACTTCTCCCGCTGGTAAATTGTCATGGAAATACTGTTTGGAAACGGTGTGTTTAAAGAAGCCTGTTTCAAGGCTCTTAGCCAAACACTATGTTTCCCAAAAAAGAGGCGGCCCATGCGCGGGCATGCCTTTGGGAGGTAAAATCCCAGGCTTTAACGGGGTCAGCGGTCCGCATGTTAATGTTTAGCATTTTTAATAAGACAGGGTGGTAAGATTTTACCTTTGCGTAGTTTACATGGTATAAATATAGTAAGGGAAATTTTTTCAGGGATGAAAGGGGAGGTAAGCCATATGTTATGTATCAGGAACGGAAATGTGCTGGGATGGAAAGAGGGCTTTAAAAGGAAGGACATACTGATCGAAGGGAAGAAAATAACCGGCCTGGCGGACAGGGCAAACGCTGAAGGATGCGAGTGCATCGACGCCGAAGGGCTTATGGTTCTTCCCGGATTTATTGACATACATAACCATGGGGCTTACGGCCATGAGGTCATGGATGGCACTTATGAAGCGTTAAACGGCATGTCTGCCTTTTATGCCTCCAAAGGTGTTACAGGTTTCCTTGCAACAACGTCAACGGCAGATATAGAGTCTATCTTAAAAGCTCTTGCCAATATTAAAGAGACAATGGAAAGAGGGACTTCCGGCGCAAAACTTCTGGGCGCCAACGTGGAAGGCCCCTTTATTAACCCGCGGTTCAAGGGAGCCCACAGGGAGGAATTGATAATAGGGCCCACAGCGGAACTGGTGGATGCTTTCCTGGATGCGTCGGGCGGAAACATACGGCTTATGACCATTGCTCCTGAAGAAAACGGGGCTATGGAAATTGTAAAAACATACAAAGACAGGATAACCTTTTCCGCCGGCCACTCGGGTATCAGCTACGGCGGCGCCGTCGCCTCCTTTGAAAACGGCATTAGCCATATAACCCACCTTTTTAACGCCATGCGCGGCTTCCACCACAGGGAACCGGGCCTTTTGGGCGCTGCCCTGGACAGCGAAAAGGTTGTGGCGGAGCTGATATGCGACGGGGTTCATGTTCATACCGCGGCAATCAAGATGGCAGTAAAGTTAAAGGGGCCTGAGAAGATTGCCCTTATAACCGACTCCACCATGGCAACGGGCATGCCGGAGGAAGACTTTATGTTTGCAAACAACCAGAGGATTACCGTGAAGAACGGTGAAGTGAGGCTGAAAGACGGAACGCTGGCGGGAAGTGTCCTGACCATGGACCAGGCCGTGAGGAACATGGTCAACCGCTTTGGCGTCAGCCTCATAGACGCGGCGAGAATGGCCTCCCGCACACCGGCAGAAGCTATAGGCCTCGGCGCTGAAAAGGGAAGCATAGAGACAGGCATGGACGCGGACCTGGTGCTGCTGGACTCAAACCTGGCGGTGAGGATGACCATTGTTGAGGGAAAGGTGGTATACAGGGCTTAGCGTAAACATATAAAATTCTATATAACATCCTGAAAGACAGCAGCTGATCTAAAAAGTCTTTGCCCTGGGAAAGGTTTTTGGCTGAAACGGGCATTGACAGGCGGAAATATAAGATTGCATTGGCGGGGGTTGTCATGATGAATTCCGTAAAGAGGCTGCTATCGTTGCTTTTCATATTCACCCTGGTATTGTTCCTGTTCCCGGGCTGCAACGGGGAGAAGGATGACAGGGACTTCGGGGATGAGGAGCTTATCAAAAGCAGGGACCAAACCGTGCTGACCTTCTACGTCAATTCGCTTTCTGAAAGCTATAAAGAGGTTGTAAGCCAACTGGAACTAAAGCTCAGCAAAACCCTGAATGTGAAGCTTGAGTTTGTAAAACTCGACGACATACCAGGAAGAATAGACAAGATAGAAGAGATAATCAATTCGGGAAAGCCCTGCGATGTAATATGTGTGAACATCTCATGGGAACACTATTCAAGCATTTACAGGGTAATGCAACTGGCCCAAAAAGGCCTCCTGATGGACCTGACAGAATTACTCCCCAAGTACGCCCCTACTGTTTATTCATTTTATTCAGAGGAAGAGCTTAAGGAGGTAAGCTATAAAGGAGCTATAGTGGCTATACCCGCATATCTGCCTCTCTCCAGACGACCATGTGTCCTGATAGCCAGGGAGCTGGCTGAAAGATACAACATACGTGAAATTAAGGATTTTGACGACTATGAAGCCTTTCTCAGGAAGGTGAGCGGAAAGGAACCAGGGTATGATCTCTGGACGGGATGGACAACCGAGGACTTCATTGACTATTACGGCTACGTTAACGTGGGGGGATACCTGGTATACAGGAAGGACGACCCGGAAATGAAGCTTGTCCCCTGGGAGCAGACGGCAGAGTTTTTAATGGCAAATGAGACAATAAAGAGGTGGACCGAATTAATGGAGAAAAACCAGGACCCTTCCGCTGACAAGATAGCATCGGTACCTGACAGGATAGCATCACTACCATTATACATATACACTCACTCTCCCTTATTGTCCTTTGGCGAAGTTAAGGAGTGGAACGTCTATCCTCTCTATATGGACAGGGAATCCCGAAGAGTCCCCATGACAATGAATGTGCTTGTAATAAGCAGGAACTCCAGGAATGCTGAGGTGGCGCTTCAGTTCCTGGAACAGGTCTACTCAGACCAGGAGTTATACGACCTGCTGGTTCACGGGATAGAAGGCAGGGACTACGAAATAAGGGACGGCAAACTTTACAGGTTAAGCACCGCCCAATACTACGTAAACAAGGCTTTCTGGAATTTAAACCTGGAGAGGGATGACGGAAATGCACCTGACAACTACAAGAAAGCCTACATGGAAAGTGCCACCAGCAATACAGACTATTCTCCCCATGGCCCGCTGGTTCTTCCTGAGGACATTACTGACAGGCTGTATGAAAGAGAGAGTGATTTTTTATCCAGGTTTTATGATACATTCAGGGGTCGGATCATTGACTCAAGAGAGCTTAATGAGTCCTTGTCTATGTTTATTGAAATGCAGCAGGAAAAGGGTGTGGACGAACTCCTGGAAAGGGTACAGAGGGAGCTCGACAAGCTGCGTATGGGTATTGACGGCTAGGTTTGCCTTTTTGCTCCCTTGCCTGCTGTAAGGTATTAATGAGCCTGCGACGCTTAATGCCGCTATTCAGCGCGGAAAAGCCCTGTTGATAGTGCTACTGATCCAGTTCTTGTCTTAGCTCCTCTGCCTGTGTAATAGGAGCCTTGCAGGCGAAGTTCCTGCATACGTAGGCGGTAGGTTTCCCGTCAACAGGTTTGTAATTGGCAATATACGGTACCAGGTCTTTTAAGCCCTCATGCTCCTCCGAGCAGAGCATGGAGACGATAAAGGGTCTGAAGCCCTGCCTTATTGCCTCCAGCATGTCCCTGGTTTCAGCCTGCCCGGAGCTTCCCACCACTACCACTTCCTTAAAGGGAGCCCTGGACGTCATAAAGGCGGTGAGAAAGAAGGTATATGCCGAGGGCGCCCGGGATACAAGCTCTCCAAAAACTTCAAACTGCCTTTCCGCCAGCTCTTCCAGGTCATGCCTTCCAGTCAGGCGGGCCATCCTTATGAAGTTGTAGGCCGCAACCGAATTGGCCGATGGGGTTGCCCCGTCGTACACCTCCCTGGGACGGGCTATCAGCTGTTCACTGTCGCTCCCGTAGATGAAGAGTCCCCCATTGTCCCTGTCCCAGAAGAGCCTGACCATCTGGTCGTTTAGCTCAAGGGCTTTTTTTAAGTGGATGGTTTTGTATGTTGCCTGGTATAGTTCCAGGAGCCCCCATATGAGAAAGGCATAGTCGTCGGCGTAAGCCGGGTATGCGGCTTCGCCTTCCCTGTACCTGGCCATGAGCCGCCCGTCCTCCCTTACAAGCCTTGTAAGGAGGAAGCCGGCGGCTTTTTCCGCTGCCGAAATATAGCTGCTATCCTGCAGGACCCTGCCCCCTCTGGCCATGGCCGCTATCATGAGGCCGTTCCAGGAGGTCAGCACCTTGTCGTCCCTAAAAGGGCGAACTCTTTTTTCCCGGTGACTAAAGAGCTTTTCCCTTAAGTTTTGGACCAAAGCCATGTCTTCTTCGGGCACGTCACCTTTAATGAGGTTGGGGATGCTCCGTCCCTCGAAATTCCCCCGGGAGGTTATGTCAAAGTAGCGGCAGAACTTCTCCCCGTCGAAACTACCCAAAACTTCAAGCACCTCGTCCGGCGTCCAGAGGTAGAACCTGCCTTCCTCTCCTTCCGAGTCGGCGTCCTCAGCGGAATAAAAGGCTCCCTCCGGGGATGTCATGTCCCTTAAGACATAGGTGAATATCTCACGGGCTATTCGGGCGTATTTTTTGTTGCCGGAAGCCTCAAAAGCCTCGAGATAGGCCATTGCCAGAAGGGCGTTGTCGTAAAGCATTTTTTCAAAGTGGGGCACCAGCCACTTCCTGTCGGTGGAGTAGCGGGAAAAGCCGAAGCCTATGTGGTCGTATATTCCGCCGCGGTACATGGAGTCCAGGGTTTTTTCGGCCATTTCAAGGGCATGACTACTGCCGGTAAAGTACCAGTACCTTAAGAGAAACATGATGTTATGAGGGGTCGGGAATTTAGGGGCACTGCCGAAACCCCCGTAAACGCTGTCAAAGCTGTAATTTAACTCTTCAAAGGCCCTGTGTATTACCTCCTCATCCGTACCTCTATCTGCTTCAGGGAAGGTTTCCGTCAGCACATTTGTTATCTTTTCGCCGGAGGCCAGGAGTTCTTCCTTCCTTTGTTTCCAGGCTGCGGCGATCTTTTCAAGGATCGTTTTAAAGCCGGGAAGGCTCATGCGGTCATGCTTGGGGAAATAGGTGCCGGTAAAAAAGGGCTTTTTATCAGGGGTCATAAATATGGAAAGGGGCCACCCTCCATGCCCGGTGAGGGCCTGGCACACCGTCATGTACACGTGGTCCACGTCGGGGCGCTCCTCCCGGTCCACTTTTATGGATACGAAATTTTCATTGAGCAGCGAAGCCACTTCTTCGTCTTCAAAGGATTCCCTCTCCATTACGTGGCACCAGTGGCAGGTAGAGTAGCCGATGGAGAGGAAAATGGGCTTTTCCTCTGACTTGGCTTTCTGGAACGCTTCTTCGCACCATGGAAACCAGTCTACCGGGTTATAGGCATGCTGCAGAAGATAAGGGGATTTTTCATGAATAAGTCTGTTGGCTTGTCTGTTTGTTGTCATACGGGCATCACTTTCTTTCATAATGATTTTTCGCTGGTGTATTTATTTACCACCAAACTATTATTTGAAAGAAAGCCATTATGTATTCAAAATAAAAAGGCATAGAATTACTATATTAAATCATTTATTGAGCATGAAATAATTTATATGGTAAAATTAGGAGAACAAGAAAAATGACTTTGAAATCAATTGGGGGAGAGTATTTTGAAAAATATAAACTTCAGACAAGTTGAAATTAAAAATGGCTTTTGGGGAAAATGGCAGGAGATAAATCGGAAAATTACGATTTATTCAGTTATGAACAGGTTTAAAGAAAGCGGCCGGTTTGATGCATTTAAATGTGACTGGAAAGAAGGAATGCCGAATAAACCGCATTTTTTCTGGGATTCAGATGTTGCAAAATGGATGGAGGGTGTAGCTTACATACTGGCGAAGGAAAAAGATGAACAGCTTGAAAAAGAGGTCGAGCTTTTGATAGACGAAATTGAGAAAAATCAGGATGAAAACGGCTATTTTAATATTTATTTTACCGTTGTGGAGCCGGAGAACAGGTTCAAAAGGAGAACGGACCACGAGCTGTATTGCGCAGGACATTTGATAGAAGCTGCTGTCGCTTATTATGAAACTACGAAAAGGGACAGATTTTTAAAATTAATGTGCAAATATGCTGATTATATATATAAGGTGTTTGTTGAAGAGCAGTCTGCGGCATTTGTAACATGCGGACATGAAGAAATTGAGCTTGCACTTGTCAGGCTGTACCGTTGCACGAAAAACAGGAAATACCTGGATCTGGCATTGTTTTTCATAAATCAGAGGGGAAACAACAATAAGGATACATATTATGACTTCGCAAATTCAAGGTATGACCAGAGTCATCTCCCTGTGCGCGAACAGTTTACCGCTGAGGGACACTGCGTGCGTGCATGTTACTTATACTCTGCCATGGCGGACATTGCAAAAGAAACAGGTGACAATGAACTTTTGACTGCATGCCGGAAGCTGTTTGACGATATTATTTCAAAGAAAATGTATATTACGGGCGGAATCGGGCAATCCAATATTGGTGAAGCGTTTACCGTTGATTATGACTTGCCGAATAAAACTGCCTATGCGGAGACTTGCGCTGCTATATCCCTTGTGTTTTTTGCCCAAAGGATGCTGGAACTGGACACAGATTCAAAATATTCAGATATAGTCGAACGGGCTATGTTTAA
>JAKOSZ010000193.1 GCA_029776555.1 Bacillota bacterium
CCTCTTGCAGCCGGAAAACCAGCCTGTCGCCTTCAATCTCACAGCTGGAGCCAAGGGCCTCGCTCAATTCTTTCTGCCTTTCCAGCATCTCCAGCGCTTCCTGGCCCTTCTGGGGCACAATCCTGACCTTCCCTTCTATTTTAAAGGGCACGGCGGCCAGTTTGGTCAGCCCGCCGTCCACAAACTCCATGTCCACATAAAAGCTCTGCTGGTTCAAAGGGTTGTTCTGGTCAAAAAGGAAATTTCCCAGGCTGTAAAATATGGGCTTACCCTTGTAAATCTCCATCCCCTGGCAGCGATGGGGGTGATGGCCTATTATCACGTCGGCGCCTTCATCTATCAGCCTGTGGGCCAGTTCAACCTGCCACCTTTCGGGAGCAAACACATACTCAACTCCCCAGTGGAGGGACACTACCACTATATCCACTTTTTTGCTCAAATCCCTGACGGCATCGATTATGGGCTCCGGATCATTTCTCCTGAGGGGCGCAACCCCGGCCTCCTCTTCGCCGGCGGCGAACTTAAGGGGCGGTTTACCCTTGTATATGATGTCGGCCATTTCCGTATAAGCCAGGAACCCTATGCTCACGCCTTTCTTGTCCATGATGACAGGCCTGACAGCCTCCTCAAGATTTCTCCCGGCTCCGGCAAACAGTATCCCGTTGCTGCTCAAGATATCCATGGTGTCGAAAAGTCCCTGGTGGTAGTAGTCCAGTATATGGTTGTTGGCAAGGCTTAGTATGTTGAATCCGGCAAACTTCAAGCCGTTGACTGACTCGGGGGAGCTTTTTAAGACATACTTCCCCCCCTCGTTAATGCCGGTAAGCCCCTTATCGCTGGCAGTAATAGGGGCTTCCAGGTTCCCAAAGACAATGTCCGCCGAGCGGAAGCTGTACGCAACCTGCTCAAAGGGATAGAAATAGCGGGTAGACTGCTTTTCCGCGGTATAGCCCACGTTCCTCCCCAGCAGTATATCCCCCACCGCAATAAACCTGAGGGGCTCCTTCGGGGGCGGCAGATCCTCCCAGCCGTTTTGCGGCGTTTCCTCCCGGCCAGGACCTTCCAAACCGCTTTCCGGGCCGGCTTCTTCCTGCTGCTTGTCTTCTCCGTTTTCCTGCAACTCATCTTCCCCGCCGATCATATCCCTGTTCCAGCCCCTGCTGTTTCCAGCAATAAAAGCATAAAAGGTCCAGAATACTCCGATTGCAATCAGGGCAAACACCAGCAGGGGGATAATAGGCTTTTTCAACTTTCTCACCCGATTTCCTGCTCTATCTGCTTCAATGCTTCGGACCGCCGCACCGGATCCGGGGCCTTAAGCCGTTTCCGACTTATAAGCCCGGCAACCCTTTAAAAGAAAGGTTAAGCGCCTGAAAGGCCGAAGGTCTTCAGCGGCGTATACACCCTCTTTGTCCCTATCTGTTCGCTCTTGAAGAGAATAACCCGGTCCACAGGCACTGGCTGAAAACGGACAGTTTCAACCTCCCGGGCGATTTCCTGGAAACTCTTAGAAAAGCTTATGTCCTGGGCTATGGTGATATGGGGCCTGTACTTCCCCCTCTCCGGGGGAAAGCCTAACCTGGCCGCCTCCGCGTCCACGCAGCCCTGGAGCTCAGTCAGTTCATCCAGGTCCCCGCCCAGCCCCAGCCATAGAACCCTTGTTATTCCTTCCTTGCCCGGGAAAAAGCCCATCCCCGAGATTTCAAGGGTAAAAGGCCGGCTCCTTTTGCTGACATCGGCAAGCATCCGGGACACCCTGGCGGCCATGTTCCCGTCTATCTCTCCAAGGAACTTCAAGGTCAAGTGGAAGTTGTCCACGTACTTCCACCGCCCCTTCAGGGCCAAAGGCCTCAGCCTTGACTGTAAAGCGCTTATTTCAGCTTTTACCTTTTGCGGCAAATCAATAGCAATAAAGGTCCTCATTGAACAATCCGCTCCATACCTAAGAATTTTATCACATATTATGAAAAAAAACAGCTTTTTGCTGCCCTGTCCTTTCAAGGAGCCTGGTTTTTTATCCCCTGGAGGTCGCTTTCTTCACCTTCCTCCTGCCCCGGCCAGGCACCTGCCAAAGCTTGCTCCACCCGTCCTTTCCCGTCAGTCGCCGTACTTTTCCACTGTTATCCTGCCCATTCCGCTGTTTACTTTTATCTCCGTATCGCTTTCAACACCCTCGAACTGGTTTGTTTTGATATCCCCTGAGGCCGCTACTTTTACCCTGGCGTGGGCTGGAATTTTTAAATCCACGTTCCCGGCGCCGGCCTTAATGTCGTAGTTCCCTCCCTCCAAAAAGTCCGACCTGATTTCGATGTTCCCGAAATTTACCGACACGGTACACTCCCCTTCCATTACCCCGCCTTTCAGCACCAGGTTGCCCATGTCGCCCCGGTGCCTTAAACTGCCTGTAAGCCTGTTTATTACGGTGTTTGCCGCTGCCGTCTCTATGGACAGCTCGCAAAACAGGTCGTCATGTATCTGTATCTTCCCCGTGTCAAGCTTTATTTTAAGTGACCTGGTCTCCTGCGGCATGTAGACCTTCAGGTCAAGGGCTATGTCTCCGGGGCTTTTAAGGCGGCCCTTGTAACGGCCTTTGAAGGACACCCTTTCCTCATCCTTCTCCAGGGATAGGCTGAACCTGTCCAGTTCTTTTTCAAGGACCTCCGCCTTCCAGGGAGCCCTGACCCTTTTGGTGGCTTCAAACCTGATTTGGCCCTTGCCCCAGGTAAATATCTCGATGCTCCCGTAATCCATGTCCAGGTCCAGGACGGGAGTCTCGCCAGTTTCCACCGTCCTTGTCTCGTAAGCCCTGCTCTCCTTTTTGGGCCCCAGGTCTGGCTGCTTCATACTGCAGCCGGCGAGAAGAAAGGGCGCAAACAGCACAAGCGCCACAAGCTCTGCAAAAACTCTCATTCTGATTCCCCCAGGCTTTCTTCCGTCACCGCCTCACCGCTAAATAATAGCACAAGGCCCGCCGGCCTTCAAAGTATTTCCCGCCGTTACATAATATCCCAGCTATCGGGTAAAAAAGAAAGGGCGGTCCCAAAAGATTAAACCGAAAGGGCAGCCCATTTAATTTTACAAAAGTGAAGGAGCAGCCCCTCCATTCTTGCAAAAGGCTGAGGCCTGAAAGACAGGCAAATAAACGGAGAAAGGCACACAAAAAACCCGGTTTTTAAAACCGGGTTTTTATTCTTTGAACCTCCCAACCACCGCCCTCACGCCGGAGCGGCAGTTTTCTCTATCTTTATACATCAAACCATCATCGAGGGATGACTTGCTCTGCCTGAAACCTATACATGCCACTTTGCCGAACCGTCTTCAGCGGGCATTTCCTTAAGCTGCGGCGCATACTCTTCAAGCAAACAGCTTGTTTAAAACCCATTAGCCTTACCTGTACCTTCTTTTTCTGGCAGCTTCCGACTTTTTCTTTCTTCTTACGCTAGGCTTCTCGTAATGCTCCCTTTTTCTTACTTCGGCCAGGACTCCGGCTTTAGCGCACTGTCTCTTAAATCTCTTAAGCGCGCTGTCAAGGGATTCATTCTCCTTAACCCTTACTTCAGACATGCATTTCCCTCCCTCCGATGGCAGCAATTTCATATAAATAAAACCGGCCTCATTGGCACTGGCATATACCAGGAGGCGTTTTCATATAGGTATATTATATCTTAACCCTGGAATTCAAGTCAATAGAAGCAATCCGCCAGTCTGTGTCAAGAGTTAGTAGGTGAAACTCCCTGTATGATTTTTAAGCTGTCCACTGAATAGTTCCAATTTCTTTCAATACATGCTTAATCCAAGGCTTCCAGGCAAAAGGTCCTTTCAATGCCGGCATTGAGACTTTAAGCCAAGCCTCAAGGTCTTCCTTCCCATGCAGTGCTTGCTTTTCAACTACTACTTC
>JAKOSZ010000194.1 GCA_029776555.1 Bacillota bacterium
ACTGTTCCAGTGACAGCGACAGTTTGGATGGCGTGGTGATTCCGGCCATTAAGACAGCGGTAATGGACGGGACGGCTCCCCATGTCATTGACCCCAGGGCGCCAGGGGCCGTGGATGAGATTATTAACCTGGGAGATTTCTGGGACGAAGAAAAGCTTAAGGCCCACAGGGAAGAGATATTAAGCTTAAATGAAGAGAAAAAGCGCCTTTTTTCAAGCGCCTACAGGTACATAAGGGCGGCCTTTTCCGTATACGGGGATACCACTGACATAATCGGCAGGGCTATGGACCGGCAGAAAGCTGCGGCAGTGTCTGCCCGGATTGTGGATGACCTTTTTAAAGGCTCGCCTTTTTCAAAAGATGCGGGAAGGGAGACAAGGCTTTTTGCCAGCGCCATAACCTCCCAGGGCCTGAAAAACCACCTGCCGACCCTTTTTGATGACCAGAAAGTGTATATGCTGAAGGGTAAGCAGGGAACAGGAACGGAAAAGGTTTTGGAAAGGGTAAAACAGGCCGCCCTGGAAAGGGGCTATGACGTGGAGGCGTACTACTGCGGCTTAAATCCTCATAAACTTGAACACCTGGCCATACCCGCGCTGGAGACGGCTGTTACCACCGGCAACAGCTATCACGGCTTCAGCGGTGACGCTTACTTTTGCGAAGATTTAGACCGGTTCCTGGACCAGGAACTTTTAAAGAGCTATAAAGATGACCTTGACCACAATGAGGCTGCCTTTGAATCTCTTTTAAACAGGGCTGTAGAGCTCATGGGCAGGGCCAGGGAGATCCACAGCACCATAGAGGGCTATTACGTCCCCAGTATAGACTTTGAAGCCGTAAACCGCTGCCGGGAAGCGGCGCTGGCCAAAATCCTGGAGGCTTGAAAGCCCGAGCTTAGCCAAAGAATCCTGGGAAATATGGGGGGCTGAATGTGCCAAAAGAGGTTGAGAGGAAGTTTTTAGTAAAGGAGGGTTTCCCCTTTGACTCGCTGGAAGGCACCCTGTACAGGCAGGGATACCTGTCCTGCCAGCCGGACAGGGTGGTAAGGGTGAGACTTTCCGGAGACCAGGGCTATCTTACAATTAAGGGTAAAGCCTCCGGCGCTTCCAGGGCGGAGTACGAGTATCCCATTCCGGCAGCCCATGCCAGGGAGATACTGGATAAGCTCTGTATAAAACCGCTGATAGAGAAGGTAAGGTACCGATATTCGTATAAAGGGCATGTGTGGGAGGTTGACAGGTTCCTGGGAGAAAACGAGGGACTGGTCCTGGCCGAAATTGAGCTGGAGAATGAAAATGAAGCCTTCGAGAAGCCTGAATGGCTGGGAGAAGAGGTGACGGGAGACCCCAGGTACTTCAACTCAAACCTTGTGGAGTATCCCTACGGGAAATGGGGGAATAAAGGCGGCTGAAGCGGCTGTCCGGGTTAAAAATGACAAATTGAACCTTTACAGGAAAGAGGTCGCGCGGTATAATAAAATCGAACATATGTTCGATAAAAATCGCCGGGGATGATGGCTATGGACAGAATAATACTCCACAGCGACCTCAACAATTTTTACGCATCGGTGGAATGCCTCCGCAACCCTGCCATAAGGGATAAACCCGTAGCCGTATGCGGTTCCCAGTCCACGAGGCACGGGATTGTCCTTGCCAAGAACTATGAGGCCAGGAAGTACGGTGTGAAAACCGGGGAGCCGGTATGGGAAGCCAGGGCTAAATGCCCCGGCCTGGTGGTGGTAAAGCCCAACCTTCCCCTTTACCTGAAGTTTTCGGCAATGGCAAGGGAGGTATATGAACACTACAGCAACCTGGTGGAGCCCTTTGGGATTGATGAGAGCTGGCTGGATGTGACTGCCAGCACGAGGCTTTTTGGAAGCGGCGAAAAAATAGCCCATGAAATAAGGGTAAGGATTAAAAAAGAGCTTGGCATAACCGCCTCCGTAGGAGTGAGCTTCAACAAGGTCTTTGCCAAGCTGGCGTCGGACATGAAGAAGCCCGACGCGGTAACCGTAATAAGCCGGGAGGACTTTAAGGAGAAGCTCTGGGGATTGCCGGTGGAAGAACTCCTCTATGTGGGGCCTTCCACCAGGGAGAAGCTCAACCGGCTGGCCATTTTTACCATAGGCGACCTGGCCAACGCCTCTCCGGCGCTTTTAAACAGCCAGTTAGGGGTATGGGGCCAGACCCTGTGGCTTTTTGCCAACGGCTGTGACGACACCCCGGTCCGGAAGGCCGGGTACGAGAGCGTTATAAAGGGGATAGGCAACAGCCTGACCACTCCCAGGGATCTCACCTGCAACGAGGAGGCCAAGGCCCTCCTGTATGTCCTGGCCGAAAGCGTGGGGGAGAGGTTAAGAAAGCACGGTATGGCGGGCAGGGCCGTCCAGATCACCATCAGGGACAGCAGGCTCGCCTTTGTTCAGCGCCAGGCCAAGCTGCCTTTTTACAGCTGCATAACCTCGGAAATTGCGGGCAAGGCCTACGACATATTCTTAAAGTCCTGGGATTGGTCGCAGAACATAAGGCTCCTGGGAGTGAGGGTAACCGACCTGGTGGAGCTGGACGTCTTTACCCAGCTGTCCCTCCTGCCGGAGGAGGCCGCCCGCATCAGGCGGGAAATGCTTGAGCGTTCGGTAGACAGGATCCGGGAAAAGTTTGGCTACTACTCAGTACAGAGGGCCCTGCTTTTAAAAAGGGATCCCATGTGGACCCAGTACCTTGAAGGGAATACCTTTTTCCCCAGGAGGATTTGAACAAATGACAGCAAAATCCCTTTTTCAGAGGAAAAGGGGGATTAAATAAAAGGAGATGATTTAGCTTGAGGTACAGAAACATTCAAGGGACCGACCTTAATGTCTCATGTTTATGCCTGGGAACGGCCGACATGGGGAGCAACTTAAAGGAGGAGGAGTCCTTCAGGCTGCTGGACGCTTTCGTGGACAGGGGCGGCAACTTCATAGACACGGCCCATGTTTACGGCGACTGGGTTCCCGGCACAAAGAGCTTAAGCGAAAAGCTCATAGGGAAATGGCTTAAGCAGGGAGGAAAGGCCAAGGATGTTATAGTGGCCACCAAGGGCGCCCACCCGGAACTGGGAAAGAGGGAGCCACGGCTTTCCAGGGAGGATATAGTGAAGGATCTGGATGAGAGCCTGGAATTCCTTGGCCTGGAGCGGATTGACCTTTACTACCTCCACAGGGATGACCCTTCAAGGCCCGTAAGCGAAATACTGGAGACCTTAAACGAGCAGGTGAAAAAGGGCAAGATAAGGTATTTTGCCTGTTCCAACTGGAGGGTAAACAGGCTGGACGAAGCCGTTAAATACGCAGAAGAACACGGGCTTCAGTCTTTCAAGGCCAATCAAATACTCTGGAATTATGCGGTTTCCAATCACAGCCCCAGATCCGACTCCACTATTGTGGCCATGGACTCAGAGTCAAGGGAGTATTACAAAAAGACCGGCATAGCTGTGGTGGCCTTCACGTCCCAAGCCAGGGGATTTTTCGCAAAGCTTGAGAAAGAGGGCCCTGACGGGTTGAAAAGCTGGGTCAGAAATACATATTACAATGAGGAAAACTTAAAAAGGTTTGAGAGGGCTAAAGAGCTGGCAGGGGAGCTTTCCACCTCCATCAGCGCCATAGTTCTTGCCTATCTCACCTCGCAGCCCTTTACCACCATACCCATTGTCGGCTGCCAGAACTTAAACCAACTGGACGACAGCATGAGGGCCTCTGACCTGGAACTGACCCCGGAAATGCTTCAATTCCTGGAAAACGGCTGATGAATCAGCCGTTTTCCAGCTTTAAATGCTTAAAGGCGTTCTTTTTGATAATCAACTGGGAGATTTCGTATTCTTCCACGCACGCTTTGAGTTCGCTTTCGTACTCTTTAGGCTCAAGTTCTTTCCCGCTGACAAGGTCGAATGCCTTGCCCTGGCTGTTTAGGTATATATACCGGTCGGTGGCCAGGGAACCGTTTCTTAAAACTGCGTAGCCCTTCTGGCAGTTCAGAAGGTCTTTGCCCATGGCATAACGGCTGTCAATGCCCATCAGGTTTGCAATGGTGGGATAGATGTCAATTTCCCCGCCGGTAACGCTTATGACTCCCCTGTGTTCCGTCCCGGGCAGGTGGATTATAAGGGGCACCTTCTGGAGCCTGGCCCATTGGAACTCGGTGTCCGGAACCCCTAAGAACCGGGCCACGATGCCGTTTTCGTCCCTTGGTATGGCGTGGTGGTCTCCGAATATGACTATCATGCTGTTCTCGTAGAGGCCTCTCTTTTTCAAGTCTTCAAAGAACTGTTCAAGGCAGGCGTCCACGTAATTGACGGCCTGGAAGTAATCCCCCAGGAGGGTGCCTTTGTAGTTCCCGGGATTCAGGCTGCTTAGGCTTGAATAGTCAAAGTTATAGGGGAAGTGGGTGGAGAGGGTTATAAAGTAGCCGTAAAAGGGGCTTTTTCCGTCCATCAGTTCCAGGGACTGCCTGAAAAAGGTTGAGTCGCTGATCCCCCAGCCCACTTTCAGTTCCATCTTGTAGTATTCTCCGCTGAAAAACCTGTCAAAGCCCAGAGAGCTGTACATGGAAGACCTGTTCCAGAAGCTGGGCTTGTTGGCGTGGAAGGCATAGGTGGAATAGCCTTGCTTCTTAAGCTCCGAAGGAAGGGAAGGGAAGTAATTGGTGGAATACCTGATAAACACGCTTCCTTCCTTCAGGGGGTGGAGGGACACGTTGGCGAGAAACTCGGCGTCGGAGGTGTTGCCGTCGGCAACCTGGTAGTAGATGTTGTTGAAATACAGGCTCTCCCCGATCAGTTTATTCATGAAGGGGGTTATTTCCTGCCCGTTGATCTCCCTGCCGATGACAAACTCCTGGAGGGATTCCACCTGGATTATAATGAGATTGCGCCCCCTGGCCGCGTTTTTTAAATAGGTCCCGGAAGACCGGGCCTTTTTCTCCTCATAAAACTTCTCAATCCTGCTTTTCTCCTCTGCCGTAAGGTTCCGGTTTGCAAGTACGTTGTCGGAGACAAACCTTACGGTGTCATAAAAGTGGAAATACAAAACCCCCAGGTACCTGGCTATATAGTTGTTGTCAAGTTTGAAAGCCGGTGTATAGGCATGGCTGTATGAATACCAGATGCAGGAAGTGCCGATGACCGCAGCAGCCAGGGCCCCCGCCGCCCTGACCAGGAACTTCACGGGGCGTGCTCCTGTCCTCGAAATGAGTATTAAAAGGACGGCAATGACCGGCAGGTCAATAACGTAGACGATGTCCTTGGGCTTAAGGAGGCTTATTATGCTGCCGCCCAGTTTGTCGGCGGCGCCTATGTTGTATATGACCGGTATGGACAGGAGGTTCCTGTAGTACCTGAAAAACAGCGTATCCGAAAATAGCAGCAGCGAGAGAAACAGGTCTGTGATAAAAAGGGCCAGGTTCCTCTTCCTGTTGAATATTAAAAAGATGACCCCCGCCAGGATAACGAGAACCCCGAAGGAAGATATGAGCATATTGGCGTTAAGCCTGGTCTTTATGGGCAGCTCGCTTATCCTGGTGGTAAACTGGAAATAGAAGCACTTTATCATAAGCGAGCCTAAAAAAACGGCCCATATTGAAAGCTGCAATATATACGAAAACCTAAAAAATCCTTTCAGCTTATATAAAAACTTTCCCACTTTTTGATCCCCTTCAAATAATCCCCTTTAAAAGCACGCCTTAGTCTGGCGCTGGTTCGCATAGATACAATTCTAATACATGTGACTGAACATTTCAATCGAAGGCACGAAAGTGTAAAAAGAATAAAGCAAGCAGAACCTGTGACTTTTGCAAATTCGATACGTTGTCTCTGAAAGAGCAACCTGTACAAGAAGAAAAATTGGAGCTGTGATTGTGAGTCTTTAGGCAAAATTAAACAATTCCAAGATTGCAGGATAAGCGCTGTATTTGATATAATAAACTTGAGTACCAGGATGAAATTTCCGGAATGCTAAATTTGTGCGGTGGATTTATGGGCAGAACATTGTTTTCAGCGCAGTTCACGGAATTAATCAAGGATTATGTCCTTATTAAGGTTCTATAACAAAAAAGCTTCAGGGGCGTTGAAAATGGTGGGGAATGAGAATATCATCAAGCAGTTCGGAGTTGCGAAAGAATACGACATGGAAGCGGATATAAAACGAAGAGTGGATTTCCTGGCAAAATACCTTGAAGCCAATCCCTGGGCGGAAGGTTACCTTATAGGCGTGTCCGGGGGTATTGACAGCGCGGTGGCAGCGGCATTGCTCAAAATGGCTGCTTCAAAACTAAACAA
>JAKOSZ010000195.1 GCA_029776555.1 Bacillota bacterium
AAAAAGTGGATTGCATCAAAGCCTTGCATTGCACCGTAAGCCGCCCATAGGGCCACCGATTCCGCCTTGTAGCTGTTGGGGCTGGGCCATCCGGTTTCAGATATCATGCACGGGTAATCCTTGACCTGGTTCACCTGCATTATTGCCGTTTCAGGTTCTACCAGCACTGAGGTGCTCTCGTATTTGTCTCCGACGCTCACAGACCATCCCGCGTTAGGCCCCTCGTGTTTCCTGTCGTAATACCCATGCCGGTCAATTATGTCGCCGGCAGTGTAGGTATACCTCTCCAGGGGATCCAGCACCTTTTGGTCCGCCGTGGTCCAGTTGCTGCAGCTTATCAAAGACTTAACCCCCAGGTTGTTCCTGTAGTAGTCTATCATGTCTTCATAGAACTCTCTCTGGTGCTCCACAAGGAAGTGGAGCTGGTCGCTCATCCGCTTCCTGAAGGCTCCTTCCCCATGGCCGTCTCTTGTCATAAACCATGCGTCATAAAGCCGCATCAGCCCCTCATCGGGTTTGTCTCCGTCTCCCGGAGTCGGATTGCCCCAGGCCTCCATGGCCTTCTTAATGGAGCCGTATCTTTCTTTCAGCCAGTTGCCGAACATTCTCTCCAGCTTATTCATCTCTTCCTCGGGAATGTTACTCCTCGTAAATGTCCAGAACAGGTAGCTGTCTTCATTCTGGATTTCAACTATTGCCACTGCCGGCTCATCAGACAGGGGAACCCCCGTGTAAGGGTTGACGGTTTTAAAGAGCTCCCTGGCCCATGACTTGTATATGCTCTGGAACTCGGTGTTAAACTGAAGGAGGGCAAAGGGGTATTTATTCTCTATCGCATTGTAGCTGTAGAAGCCAAAAGCCGGGTTGTCCATTTTAATCCAGAGGGGGAAGTAAAAACTTATAGCGGTGTATATCCCCTGGTTTTTCATGGCATAGACAAAGTAGTGAATCTTGTTGAGGTACCTCTTATCCACCGCAGAAAGGGCGTTAGAATTGCTGTCCCATATGCTGCCATGGATGCGCACCATGTTTACGCCTCTTTTGGCCAGGTGTCTCGCAAAGTAGTCTATGGCGGTATCCTCCATCTCCACTATGCCTCTTCCCACATTGACCGCCCAGAACCTTACCTGCTGGCCGTCACCCAGCACCAGGTTGGAACCGTCTCGCCTGATAAAGCCTGACTGGCCTGCCACATCTTCATTGAGATAGCTTAAGTCTATGGGCGATTCGCTGAAGTCCTCCCCGCCGGGTTCAAAAGCCCAGCTGCCTTCATTTACAAGGTTGGTCCTTTCTCCCGGCCTCAACTGTCCACTGGGAATGTAATAAGACTTGGACAGGAGGAAACAATCATAGCCGGCCATACCCGTAGAACCCTTGGGGGAGGCAAGCTGAAGCTCAAAAGTGTGGGTACCTTTCGTCAGGCTGATCTTTCCGGCATTGACCCAGACAAGGCCCACGGCTCCGCCCGTAATTGACGTGAAGTCCCGCTCCTCCCTGTCGGCCAGGCAGTTTTTCCACTCCTGGTCGTCAAAGCGCCATTTAAAATAGCCGTAATTGGCCATTTTCCTTACCCACAGGTAGTATTCGCCGTCCTCTTTTATTTCCACCTCGTACTTGAGGAAGGGTTTTTCTTCACCTATCATGCCGGTGTTGGTGATCCAATTCTCCCCTGAAAAAAGCCACACGTTTTTACTGTACTCGGGAAGGGAGTAGCTGGTTTTCTCAGGAAAATTGGTCTCCTTTGGATATTCGGCCTCCCACCAGACGTAGTCGGTTCTGACCAAATCCATCTCTTTTAACGGCAAAAGTTCTTCCTTCTTGTTTTCTCCCTCGCCGGCGGGTTGCTCAAGGGCCTTCGACGAATCCTGCTTTTTTCCTTCTCCCTCTTTTTCCGCACAACCGGTGACCGCCGAAAGGGATAAAACCAGTATAAGCACAAGAGCCAAAGCTTTCTTAAGATAAGTCGTAAAAATATAGCTGCTCAACTTTATCCCCCCTCTCCCACTACTCTACTATGGTATAAAGCGCGTCAGGTGCAAGCTTGATTTCAATGTTGCCGCCAGCTTTGCTAAAGGCTATTTCTCTTTGCGGATATCCGTTTTCATCCAGCACCGTGACTTTTTTCACGCTGTCCCTGTTCTTAAAGGTGACAACGGCGTTAATGTTTTTTATATTGGTGGGAAAGCTTCCGAGGTTTTGAATGACATTCCCGCTCTCCTGCCAGCCATAGGGACGCTCCTCTGTCATTACCTGTATCAGAATCTTTCCCGAATCCTTGATAGGTTTGTCGTCAAGGGATATGACCAGAATTGAACCATACTCATTTTGGGAGCTTATTATAATGTCATTAAGTTCTATTGCGGGCTCCCTGTTAAGAAAACCGGTAGCGCCCTGGCTTTTCTCGGTATTTATGACCATAATGCCCTTTTTGTAATCCCACTCAATTTCGTTGGTAATGCTTTTAATGACGCCTTTTTCCCTGTCAACATACTTTTTTATGTCTTTTGCTTCGGCTTTAGACTTGCCCTCGGTGAAAGACTGCTGTACCTTTCCTACAAAGAAAGCAAAGGGATCGGTTTTTAACGAAGTTTCTCCCCGAATTTTGGTTGATGTCATCGCAATTACGGAAAGACCCAAGATGATACCCAAAGACAGAAAAGCCACCGTCTTTTTCCTGACGGGTTCCATCCACAATCCCCCCCATTTTGTTTTAGACCTTAAATTCATGCTCTTCTACTTATTGATTATATATTATTTTGGTGAATAAGTATATAAATTGTATAAGTTTGTGAGATTTCGATTTGCCCTCTCCCTACCCGGAGTCTATGGAAGCCGTATGGTAATTAAATCCGGCGCCCTTCAGCAAAAAACCCTTCAATGAATATACTTTTATATACGTGACATAATATTTCTAGGCAGGCTGACAGGTTTTATATACCGGCAATTTAAAGGAAAGGAGTGGTAAGTTTGAGTCTTATAGAGTGGAACCCTTTCAGGGAGATGGACAACCTTACCAGGGAAATGGGAAGCTTTTGGGACCGTTTCCCATTCAGGTACCTGGGCCCATGGAACTCCCCAAGGGTGGACGTATACCAGACTGACAGGGAAGTGGTCCTGAAGGCCGAAATCCCGGGAGCTTCCAAAGAAGACTTTAACGTGTATGTGGACAACGACCACATCAGGATTTCAGGCCAGATGAGGAAAGACAGCGAGTTTAAGGATGAAAACGTGTACAGGTCCGAAAGGTACTACGGGAGCTTTTCCAGGACAATACCCCTCCCCGTGGAAGTGAAACCCGACAAGGCAAAAGCGGAATACAAAGACGGCATCCTTACGGTAACAGCTCCCAAGGCAAGCCCGGGTAAAGAAAAAGGATTCAGGGTTGAGGTACAGTAGTTAGCATATATTCCGTAGCTTTATTCACCCTACAGCAGTTTGGCGCAGCCAGCGGCAAGGCAAAGGGTTTAGCTTAACTTGCCCAAAAGCAAAGAAAAGGCCCGACGTATTAGAACGCCGGACTCTTTCTTGCTTTCAGCTACTTCTTTCTCAGCCCTTTTCTGAACCAAAGGGAAAGCTTTTTGTATATACAAAGCTTTTTGTAAATATAAAACTTTTTGTAAATACCGCTGCCTTTCCTGTAATGCTTTTTAGCCTTGTATTTAAAACTCTTGTAATTAAACAAGCTGACCATTTTCATAAAGATTTTATGCTTCCAGTCCAGGCAGTTACAGAAATCGTCATTCCCGTTAATCGGTATCAGGTCGCTCCGCAGTTTGCCGTAAACTCTGAATATGCCCCACATCCCCTGCTCCACGTCCCAGCGGAACATGCCCGACCTGTAGGCGTAATCGCCGGGGAAGTGGTTGGCGCCATCCTCGATTATCAGGTTAAACACGTTTCCAATGCTTATTGCTCCCTGACAGGAAACAATATCCGACAGCGGGTCTGTAAATTGCTGCTTCCATGAGTGCCCATGCAGAACGAAGCAGTGGTTCCTGGGTTTGTCAGCCGGCATAATCAGCCTTATCCTCACCGGGTCGCCCGGATAAGCCTTAAAAACAGGCGTTGCAGGGTCTCCGTGGACTCTCGAACTCATTACCAGGTGTACCCTGTCGTCATATCTCAGCCGGTTTTCAAACCTTTTACTCCTGTAGTTGAATCCCTTTTGCCCCTGGTCTTCAAAATCCGGGCGTTCTTCGCCGTTTTCGTCGCCGTTGGCGTCAGGAATCCGCCTGCCTCTCTTATCATTAAGACTGATACCGTCCTGCATGAATAGCACAAACTCCCTGAAATCAGGCATGCCGGGATTCGATATTATGGCTTGCTCCAGCTCGCCGAATTCCAGTTCCTCGCCTGTTTCCTGGCTTAAATACCTTGAACCCGCCGGCTCAATGATAATTGCGCCGAACAAACCATGGCGCCTGTGGTTGCGGACGTCTGCGAAACCTGTCAGCGTACAGGCTCCCAGTTCCGTATCGGCATACCACCTGTAAGTTATGCTCTCTCCCGGCGCCACCGTCTGGTCATAGTTAAATCCCACTGTTGCTCCGTCTGAACCCAGTACATCATACTTTAGGAGCTGAGCGTGCATGGAAACGCGGTTTGACGGAGGGAAGGGAGCATCTACAGGCACCCCGGGGTGGGGATCCTGCTTTAAGGGTTTGAAAACGTGATTTGTAAGTGTGACCTCAATGCAGTCTCCGGCGTTTGCCCTTAAAATTAACGGCTTGGGCTTGATTTTACCTTTCAGGACTTTTTTCTCCTGCTCCTTTAACACAAACAACAAACCGTTGGGGTCATGGTCGCCAAACCTGTTGTAGACTATTTCCTTCTGGATAGCCACAACTTCATATTTCCTGACATTCGCATCCCCGGGGCAGGGATTTCCGGGGTTTGGCGCCTTCGGCGGCGGTTTGCCTGTTTTCCGAGGCAGCGGCTTTGTCCTTTCCGGGGGAGCGGTTCTGTCAGCCAGGGGTAAAAGGTGAGGCACCCTTTCCCGGTATACTCTGAATATCCCCCAGAGGCCAATCCACAGGTCATCCACACCGCCGAAATAGTAAAGATAGTCCCCTTCTTTATAGGGCTCATTTATCTCAATATTAAAGGCTTCAGAAATGCCCAGGGTCTGCGATTGCACCAGGGGCGACAGCGGGTCGGTGGGTTCTTTCCTCCACCTCAATCCATGCAGGTTGAAGGAATGCTGTTCCTCCTGGGCCCCGTCAAACAGCCGTATCCTTACCGGATCGCCTTCATAGGCCTCCAGCAGGGGTGTAACCGGGTCTCCATGCACATATGAACTGAATACATAGGCGGGATCGCCTTTCCTGAACTGCAGCGGTTCGCACTTGTAATTAATGCCCATGACCCCCGGGTCATCAGGGGAGCTTGGGAAAGGAGGAGGGTTCAATGGATTTCCGTCTTTATCAAAAAGCAGCGCAAAGTCGTGAACCGCCAGAACAAATTCCCTGAAATCAGGCTGGCCCGGGGTGCGGATTACCGCCTTGGTCCCGCTTCGTATTTCCTCACCTGTTTGGGGATCGTGATATGTGGCGTTTGGCGGCTCAATAACCAGGACGCCAAATAACCCGTGCTGTTGATGGGTGTTGGGGAATAAATGGTCATGGAAAAAAACCGTCCTCAGCTCACTGTCGGCGTAGAAACGCTCGATAAGCGTATCGCCCGGTATTGCGGACGCATCATTGCATCAGCCGTTGGCGCTTCCGTCGGCAGAAATGGTGTCGAATTTGACAAGGTGAATGTGAAAGCCAGCCTCGGTGGTCCTGGTCCTCAGCTGGAAGGCATTGCCCCCGATTTCCAGCGGGAGTTCATTGGTTAACCTGATTTCAATGCAATCGCCGACATTCGCCCTGATTACAAAGGGTTCAGGCTCCTTCTCTCCTCTCAGGACCGCTTCCTTGTCCTCTTTTAACACAAATATCCTGCCTTCAGGGTCATGCCAGCCCTGCCTGTTATAGACAATGGGCACCTGGATGGCTGCAATTTCAAAGACTTTTAAAGGCGCATCCGGCGGGAAGGGGACCGAGTACAGGGCCCCCGGGACCGCATTTTCGGCAAAATTCGCCTGCTCCAGCGGGGTTGGCAGCCTTGCCTCCTGGCCTATTATGCCCAGCGGGGGCTTAAATGCCTTTTGACCCGGTATTCCCGCCACAAACCTGGGGAAACCGGGGTGCAGGCCGTCGGGAAGAGGCGGATGGGGCCTATCGGGAAGCGGCATCAGTTTTTGAGGGATTGTGCCGTCCGGATATGGTCTTGTGCCGTCCTCATACCTGTCCAGTATCCTCCACAGTCCCCACATTCCCTCGCCAAAATGGGGGTACAGATGGCAGTGCCATATGACATCGCCTATACAGCCATTCAGACTTCCGGCTCCGAATAAGGGTTCAATGGTCATACACTGCTGAGGGCTGAAGGAGATGGAGTCAATTATGGTGGACTTGGGGTCATTGGGCTCTAAAAGCCATTGATGGTTGTGAAGGTGAAATACGTGGGTCTCCTTGACGCCTCCGTGAATCAGCCTTATTTTCGCAGGGTCGCCCACATAAGCGCGCAGTATGGGAGTTGCAGGGTCGCCAAAGGCCCATGAGCTCAGCGAGACCTCCTCGCCTGCACAGCCCGGGCAATCAGGGTGACGGTTCCGCATGGGTTCGGCCCTGTAGTTTATGGGCATTGTTGATTCAGGCTGGCCTGTTTCCGGGTTAATTGGCGTGTTCCCATTCCGGTCCTTTATTTCGGGCTCATCGTGGAATATGAGAACATATTCCCTGAAATCAGGCATTGCCGGGTGGTGAATATCGGCATAACACCCGCTTTTGAGCTCTTCACCGTTAACGGGGTCCGTCCAGCTGGCTCCGACAGGCTCAACAATTAAAGCCCCAAACAGGCCATGCACGTTGGTGGCGTCTTCACCGCTTCTTGGGTCTGCCATATCGTGGAATAAAAATATTCCTTCCCTGTCCGCGTACCAGAAGTACCTTTTTCTATTCAAGGTTGTCGTATCAGGGTTAAATCCTACCGCTGCGCCATCCGAGTCCAGCACGTCATACCTGACATTCTGTATGTGAATAGAGGCGGGCCTGTCTAGCTTGTTTTCAAAGTCCACAACAATGAAGTCACCCGCATTGGCCCTGATTACCAAAGGCTGTACCAGGTCTACGGGGGTAAAAGGATTTTAGGCAACGGCTTTTCTCATTTTATCCTCGTTTTCCTTCAGCACATACATAAGGCCGTTGGGGTCGTGGTCTCCAGCTTTGTTATAGACAATGGGTATGGAAATTGCAACAATATTGAAATGCCTTACCGAAACTTCCTTGCCGCTTAAGTGGATGAATTCGCGTGTTTGGGGTGAAATAGCTCCATTCATAAACAACACTTCCCGGTTAA
>JAKOSZ010000196.1 GCA_029776555.1 Bacillota bacterium
AATGTGTACTAAACAAGATCAAGGCTTTCCTCGAAAAAAGCTATTTCTTTATCCAAAAACGGCCAATAGCAAATTACGATTGTTTTCCCGGGTAACAAGGTACTCTCTTTAATATCCCTGACTATCCCAACATGCCCAGGAAAATCGTCTACAGAGTAATTAACTTCGACCCTATCACCTACACTAAATCCCATCCTTAACACCACCTTCGCATTATTGGTCTACAGCGTCATTGTTCTCCTCCCATGTGGCGCAAAATCGTTGGAATGCTCATCAGTCTTTCATAAAAACCAGCCAGTGTGTTTTGCTTCTACGGTTCCCGAATAGCGGCTTATGGTCAATAGCCTTTAGGACTTCGGACAGCTTTATCTGGTCTTCGTTCCACTTAAAAATGAGTACCCCATTCGGTTTTAAAACCCTCATACACTCCCGGAAACCTTGTCTAATATCGTCTTGCCAAGTGCTTTCTAAAATTCCGTATTTTTTAGCCAGCCAGGAATTGTCACCGGCCTTGACCAAATGTGGCGGGTCAAAAACAACAAGATAAAAAGTATTATCAGGGAAAGGCATATCCCTAAAGTCTGCAACAACATCAGGATTAATATTCAATACTCGCCCATCGCAAAGAATGTCTGTTAATTCCCTATTATCCATGTAAACTACATCCGGGTTTTCTTTATCAAACCAAATCATTCTGCTGCCACAAGTGGCATCAAGAATTCTCTGGCTAATTGCCATACTTCTCACCCTCTTTACTGCACATTTACGCAATAATGCTCCAACTATGATAAACTTGACTTGGATAGGTTTCCCGAGGGGCCCCGCCGGTTTGGCGGGGCTTTTTTTATGCCTGCTGTAACTGATTCCAATTAAAGGTTTTGAATCGCGGTACCCTCTTCCCGCCCTGTTGTCCCCTCCTCCTTGGGCACAATCCTCTTCCCGTTCCAATAATGCGTCCCCTTTCCTTTCTGTACAGGATAAAAGCCGTTTTTGGGGTCACCCAAAACAGGAAAGTAATCGTATTTTTCCAATATGTCTGTCTCGACAACTTTTTTCATGCGCTCGCCTCCCTTTTCTGCTCAATTACCTCCCCCAGGGTCACCATCAGCCTGCCCCGGGCCCGGCCCTGCTGCATGTTCCGCCTTGCTATATTCTCCCTTATTTCCCGGGTCTTTTTGTGGGCCCGACAGTACCATGCTTCATACTCCCAACGATCCCTGACCTGCAGCCTGTCCGCCACTAGGGCCAGGATGTCTAAGGCCTCCACTCGGGTATAAGGGCTTATCATGTCCCCACCCCCGTCTTTCTGGTCGGCGTCAGGCAGACCGGGCAGTAGTAAGCATTTTTTGTAACCTTCAGTACCTTCTCCCGCTGTTTCTTGGTCAGGCTGTCCATCGCTATGTCCACGGCTTTATGTGCGAACGTCCGGGCCGTACGCAGATACTGCACCTGCTTCTTGGGTTTGCCCAACGCCGCCCATTTTTCCGCCACTTCCCCCAGCCTGTAGACCAGGGCCGCCACCATCGCCAGCTCCTCGGCCTCGGCCCGGCTAATAAAATCCCTGAGACCCTGCACTGCCCTCCCTCCTCTTTTTCACCTGTATTACATACCCGTCAATTCCCCTTTCTTGCAAATTAAGCCGTACTTTTACCCTTGCTTCCTGTTCGTTCTCGGCCTCCGTCTCTACCACGAAGATACCCGACACCTCGTATCTCATTCTGACAGCACCTCTGGCCATACTTTTACTTCCGCCCGCTCCTCTTTGTCTTGGTGCCGGCTTATCCTGAGCACCCGGACCTGCCGGTCGTCATTGTAAACCACGCCCAGCATACCGTCCATGATTGCCTTCGCTAGATTGTCGATATCGCCGGCCCGTTTATCTTTTACGTAAAGCTTGACTTCCACCCCCACAGGACCCGTCAGCTTCAAATGCCCCTGCATAGCCTTTAAAGCGCACCATGCCACCAGCAGTTCATATTTCCTCGTCTCTCGAGGAGTATAAACATTGCTGCCCTTCCCAAATCGGGGCCGCTGTTTGGGTTTCGGCCGGCCCGGTATCGTAAACTCAATCATCCTGCCGCCTCCCCGCCTCAGTCCATACGTTGCAGGTCGTGTTCGGCTTAATTATGCTGTTATCTAAAGCGCAGACATAAAGCCCGACGCCCCGGATGATTTCCACATCGAAATAACGGCATCGTTCACAAGGTCGGTTCTGAGACATCATGCCACCCCTCCCTTCATCTCCCGAATGACTGCCCGCAACCGTTCCCACGCCTCCTGCATCCGGTGGTAGGCTACAGGCTCCCACTCGGTGTTACAAACTAACCCATACTGGAGCTTTGCTTGGAAATAGTCCTCTCGGGCTTGCCGGAGTGCGTCGTTCATGCTCATGCCACCTTTCTCCTCTCCACCAGTTCTATCTTCACGTCTCCGGAAATGAGGGTCGCAATATTAACACACTCCCTCCAGCGCGGG
>JAKOSZ010000197.1 GCA_029776555.1 Bacillota bacterium
CCGAAGGAGGCGTTCTCCACGTTGGCGCCGGTATAGACTTTTCCGCTTCCAGCCAGCAAAGCCGCTCCTACCCTGAAACGGGAATAGGGCGAATAAGCCTGTTTCATCGCGTCATGGGCTTTTTTTGCCAGCATCGGGTAAATATCTCGCTTCCCCTCCATATTATACTCTCCTTGTGGACAGTTTTTAACATGCGCCAGCCTGTCGTTTGGCCCGTTTTTTTTCTGCCGGGGATTACTTCATATGATTCTTATCAGCTGGAACAAAAGGGCCGTAATTAAAAAGCCCAGCAAGCCCCCGGTAAACAGTTCCAGGAAGCTGTGAATTCCCGCCTGGAACCTGCCCTGTATGGCTAACACCGAAACCGCCAGGCAAAGCAGGGTAACTTTCGCGTCTCCCGATAAAAAGGCCACCGCGGTTGTAATGGCAATGGCCAGCGCTGCATGGCCGCTGGGCATTCCCCCGTGCAGGGGAGTTCCCTTCCTGGTAACCAGTTTAAGCAGCACAACCACACAGGCAGTAATAAAAAGGGCAATGGCTGTCAGGTGAACCGGTGATTCCTTCAGCCACTTTATTCCCAGCTCAATGCCCGACTTAAACCTTTCGATGAACACAAAATATCCCACCGCCAGGGATACAAAGGCCGACACCAGGACCGCCGCCGCCGTGACGTCCTTCACCTTTTTGGCCTTAGGGTGGTATATATCCACCATAAGGTCCACCAGCAGTTCAACGGCGGTGTTGAAAAGCTCACATACCAGCACAAGGCCAACGGTAAGGCAGATGATTAGAAACTCCAGTTTGGTAAGCCTGTAGTAGAGACTTAAGACTAAAATAAAAAAGGCTGTCACCAGATGAATTTTCATGTTTTTCTCCGTCTTTACAGCGCTTATCATTCCTCTTATGGCGTTGTTGAAGCTTTCAACAAGACTTTTATTCTTCTTCATAGACCTTTCCCCGCAGAACACTTATTCCCACTCATTCTCCCTTTTTCCAAGCCCCATTGAGTTTAAAACTTCTTCCTGCTTTCCTAATATCCTCTCCTCATCAGCCCGGTTTTCGTGGTCATACCCCAGCAGGTGGAAAAGGCCGTGGATAGCAAGGAAGGCCAGCTCGCTTTCAAATGAGAGGCCATGTTCTTCAGCCTGTCTTTTTGCCGTTTCCAGGGATATTACAATGTCCCCGAGTATTAAAAGGCCCTCATTTAAATCATAGTCGCCGCTTTCAGCGTAAAGCCTGCCTTCCTGCGCCCCTGTCATGGGAAAGGAAAGCACGTCCGTGGCCTTATCAATCCTCCGGAACTCTTTGTTCATCTCCCTGATTCCTTCGTCGTCTGCCAGGATAAAGCTTACCAGTGAAGGCGTGAGAAAACCTTCTTTTTCAAAGGTTTTTTTCACAGCCTTTCTTAAAACCGCCTTAAGCTCTTTGGTAACTTCCACTTTATCCTGCCTGTTTTCAATAGTAACCTTCAAACAAATCTCTCCCGGCAACTTAAATGCCGCTTTCGGCGCAGCTCACCTTCCAAAAGCTTATTCCTGCCGGGCCGCATTGACCTTGCCCGGCTCTCGTTTGGCTTCCCTGTTTTCCCTTTCTCTATTTTCTTCCGGGGGAGCTTCGGTCTTTTTCTTCTCCTTCTCCTCCGGGTACTCCTCCCGCTCATGGAAGTAACCGCTGAACACTTTCATAAAGGCTTTCGCTATCTTATCCAGGTCCTTCAGGGTCAGGTCACACATGTCCAGCTGGCCGTCATCAAGCCTTTCCTTTATTATTTTTCTTACCAGCCCTTCTATTTTCCCCTCGGTTTTGTCAACCATGGAGCGGACGGCAGCCTCCACCGAATCTGCCAGCATTACCACGGCCGCCTCCTTGGAGGCGGGTTTTGGCCCGTCATACC
>JAKOSZ010000013.1 GCA_029776555.1 Bacillota bacterium
AAGAAGGAACACAGGTATTGCCGGGAGAGTGAGGAAATGGTTAAAAACAAGCTTTTGCTCGTAGACGGGAACAGTATTCTAAACAGGGCTTTTTACGCCATAGGGGGGGCCAGGATGCTGTCTACCTCCGATGGCACCTACACCAACGCAGTATATGGTTTCGTAAACGTGCTGAACAGGCACCTGGAGGAGGAAGACCCCGAATACTTGTGCGTCTCCTTCGACTTAAAGGCGCCCACCTTCAGGCACCTGGACTTTGACGGTTATAAGGCCCAGAGGAAGGGTATGCCGCCTGAGCTGGCCTCCCAGGTGCCCATAGTCAAGGAAGTACTGGACGCCATGAACATAAAAAGGGCGGAGATGGAAGGCTTTGAGGCTGACGATATTATCGGGGCCCTTTCCCTTGAAGCTGAGCGGAAGGGAATGGAAGTGGTCATATTGACCGGCGACAGGGATACCTTTCAGCTGGTCTCAGAGCGGACCCATGTCAAGCTTATAACCACCAGGGGAGGCAAGACGGAGACGGAGGAGTATGATCCAGCCGCCTTAATGGAGAAATACGGCATTCCCCCTCAGGCGTTTATTGAGCTCAAAGGGCTTATGGGAGACAGTTCCGACAACATTCCCGGTGTGCCGGGCATAGGGGAAAAGACGGCCCTTGAACTGATAAAGCAGTTCGGAAGCATTGACAATCTGTATGAAAAACTGGAGCAGGTTGAAAGAAAAAGCGTAAAGAATAAACTTGAGGCCGGAAGGGATTTGGCCTACATGAGCAAAAGGCTGGCTGCCATACAGAGGGAGATTCCCGGCCTCTGCCCCGTGGAGGACCTAAAGAGAAGGGAGATTGACAGGCAGAGGCTTTACGAGCTATTTACCAGGCTTGAGTTTAAGAGCCTGATAGAAAAGCTAAACCTTAGGGATGGGGCTGCCGCGGCTTTTAAGGAAAAAGAAGAAATCAGCGTGGAAGTAATAGACAGGGCTGAAGAACTGGACAGGCTTGTAAAGGAGATAAGCCTTGCCGGAGAAGCGGCAATGCTCTACATAATGGAAAAGTCGGGACCGCTTTCTTTCAGGCTTTGGGGTATAGCCCTCTGCTGGCCCGGGGGGAACGGGGTTTATATCCGGGTTGGGGAAGGCTTAAAAGAGGAGGAGTTTTTGGAGAAATTTAAGCCCCTGCTGGAGAATGAGGAGATAAAGAAGTTTGGCCACAGCCTTAAGGAGTTTATCCTCTACCTGAAGGTAAAAGGCTTGGAGTTAAAAGGCCTCGCCTTTGATTCAATGATCGGGGCTTACCTTATTGACCCTTCCAGGAGCGAATATGCTTTTGCAAACCTTGTGAGAGAATACCTGGGCGCGGACCTTGAGCCCTTTGAGCAAGTTTTTGCGACCGGCAAAGCTTCAGCCCATGGAATGGCTTCTTATCCGGAAAAGCTTCCGGCAGTATTCTTAAGGTCATGCAGGCTGATCCGGGACCTGTGCGGAAAGCTTAATGAAAAACTTAAGGAAAATTCCCAGGAAATGCTCTATTATGAAATTGAGCTGCCCCTGGTTGAGGTTCTGGCGGACATGGAATACCACGGTTTCAAAGTGGACCTGGAAGGCTTGAAAGCCTTTGAAAAAGAACTGGAGGAAGGGATAAACCGGCTCACACTGGAAATTTACCGGCTGGCAGGGGAGGAGTTTAACATAAATTCCACGAAACAGCTGGGGAGCATATTGTATGAGAAGCTGAACCTTCCCGCCGTAAAAAAGACAAAAACCGGGCATTCCACCGACGCTGAGACCCTGGAACAGCTCAGCGACATGCATGAAATAGTGCCAAAAGTGCTGGAATACAGGCAGCTTATGAAGCTCAAATCCACCTATGTGGAGGGGCTTTTGTCGGTGGTAAGTCCTGGGACGGGAAAGATCCACTCCAGCTTCAACCAGACTGTGACGACCACCGGGCGGATTAGCAGCACCGAGCCCAACCTGCAGAACATACCCGTAAAACTGGAACTGGGGAGAAAGATAAGAAAGGTCTTTGTCCCCAGCGATGAGAGTTTTGTGCTCCTGGCCGCCGACTACTCCCAGATAGAACTCAGGATTCTTGCCCATATATCCGGCGATGAAAACATGATAGAAGCCTTTAAAAACAATGAGGACATACACGCCGCAACCGCGTCGCGGGTGTTCGGGGTGCCGAAGGAAGAGGTGACGTCCCTTTTGAGAAGCAGGGCTAAAGCCGTCAACTTCGGAATAGTATATGGCATAAGTGATTTCAGCCTTTCTAAGGACCTGGGAATAACGGTTAGGGAGGCCAGGAAATATATTGATGAGTATTTGAACAGGTACCCCGGAGTAAGGCGCTATATGCAGGAAATTGTCAGGAAGGGCACGGCGGATGGCTACGTAACCACGCTTTTCAAGAGAAGGAGGTACCTGCCGGAGCTTAAGTCAGGCAACCACAGCGTGAAAGCCTTCGGGCAGCGGGCGGCATTGAATACGCCCATACAGGGCAGCGCCGCTGATATTATAAAAATTGCCATGGTCAAGGTTTTCAGGGAACTTAAGCGGAGGGGATTCAAGTCAAGGCTGATCCTCCAGGTCCATGACGAGCTGATAGTAGAAACCTTGCGGGAAGAGAAGGAGCAGGTTGAAGCCATATTAAGGGATTGCATGGAATCGGCTGCGTCACTCAAGGTCCCTCTTCTGGTGGAACTGAAGTGGGGCGATAATTGGTATGAAACCAAGTAGGAGCGTGTATGTTTAAAAGGGGGATAACTGATGAGAATAATAGGGGTGACAGGCGGAATTGGAAGCGGCAAGAGCACAGTTGCCTCTATTCTGAAGCGCCTGGGAGCCAGGGT
>JAKOSZ010000198.1 GCA_029776555.1 Bacillota bacterium
AGCTTTCCGGCGTCCTGCACGGACTGATGCGGGTGCGCTGCTTTACCCAGGATGACGCCCACATTTTCATGCTTCCCTCCCAGGTTAAGGACGAGATCAGCGGGGTCATCGACCTGGTGGACGACTTTTATAAAGTGTTCGGCTTTACCTACCACGTGGAGCTTTCCACCCGGCCGGAAAAGGCCATGGGGTCCCTGGAAACCTGGGAGTTGGCCACCCGTGAATTAAGAGAAGCCCTGGAGGACAAGGGATTTGACTACAAGGTCAACGAGGGTGACGGTGCCTTTTACGGGCCGAAAATCGATTTTCATTTGAAGGATTCACTGGGCCGCACCTGGCAGTGCGGCACGATTCAGCTGGACTTTCAAATGCCTGAGTTGTTTGATTTAAACTATATCGGCGAAGACGGCCAGAAGCACCGGCCTGTCATGATTCACCGGGTGGTTTTCGGCAGTATCGAACGTTTCATAGGAATCCTCACCGAACACTACGCGGGAGCCTTCCCGGTCTGGCTGGCCCCCATTCAGGTCCGGGTGCTGCCGATTACGGACCGCCATGCCGGTTACGCTCAAAAAGTGGTGGACCGCCTGGATGAAAAGGGAATCCGGGTGGAGCTGGACGCCCGGAATGAGAAAGTCAGTTACAAGATTCGCGAGGCCCAGGCCCAGAAAATCCCCTACATGCTTGTCGTAGGGGACAAGGAAGCGGAGCAGGAGGCCGTCGCTGTGCGCCACCGGTCCAGGGGCGACCTGGGCGCCGTACCGCTGGCCGGTTTTGAGGAGCAGCTTTTAAAGGAAATCCGGGAGAAGGAAATTTCCTGAAAAAAATCGCTGGGGGGCATCCGGGAGCTTACTGAACCAATTAATGGCCCCCCGTCCCTTTTTGTTTTTCTAATTTACCTGGAAAAGTGTCCATGGAACCAATACTTCCTGTTTAAGTTCATATTAACGTAATATGTTAATATACGTTATAAAATACAAATCATCATCATGTTTTAGTACATCATCTAATTAAAATACTAAAATCTTATGGTTTAACTTATAATTTGATATGTATTAATATTATTTAATGAGAACTTAATGATTTTTAATAAATAAAGTATTGAACAGAACAGAAATATTATGGTAAACTAACTTACGAAGTTGGAATGAACAGTTGTTTAGCGCAATTTCCATATAAACCTTACAAATAGGGCTAACCCGCCGAAAGGCGGGGACGCAAAGCCAACGGGCCTAAAGCGTGAAAGCCAGGGCGGCCGGGTTGCTATATACATAAGCAGAACGGCCGTTTTCGTTGCAAAGAAAGTGTTTTAATCAATTCCGGATGTAGCCTTTGTTTTGTAAAAGGTTGGAGCAAAACGGAAGAACAGGGGGGTGCTTAAAACAGTGAGTAAAGCTATCAAATGTGCCGGCATAGCTGTTTGTGGATTACTGGTCCTGGTTTTAGTTGTTAATGTGACAATTATTGTAAAGTCTTACATATATCCCGACAGGGTTCCCGATTTCCTGGGTTATAAGCCCTTTATAGTCCTCTCCGGCTCCATGGAGCCGGCAATTCAGGCGGGGGACCTCATTATTACAAAAGTAATAGAGGCTGAGAAGGTTGCCGAAGGGGATATAATCGCTTTTCAGGCCGAAAAAAACACCATAGTTACCCACAGGGTTACGGATGTCCGGACAGAAGAAGGTTTATCCTTCCTCACCAAGGGTGATGCCAACACCGGGGCAGACGCCAAAGCGGTGGGAGTAGGGGAGTTGGAGGGAATTTATCTCTGCCGTCTGGCAGGGGTCGGCAACTTTGCCATGTTCCTGCAGACACCACTGGGCATGCTGCTTTTTGTGATAACCCCCCTTTGTCTGTTTATCCTGTATGATATTGTCTCGCGCAACAGGCGGAGCAGGGCTGAGAGGAGCCGCACAGCTGAACTGGAGGCCGAACTGGCGGCGCTGCGGGCGGCTAAGGGCGGAGGTAAGGACATATCCGGTTAATACTAGCCAATTATTACAAAGAATTGAGATAAAGTATGGGTTAGATGCATAAGTTAATACGTAGATTAATTGGTTGTTAATATACCTAATGAATTAAAGATAACGCTTTCATAAAAGGCTAACCCGTCGAAAGGCTGGGGCGCAAAGCCAACGGGCCTAAAGCGTGAAAGCCAGGTCGGCCGGGTTGCTGAAAGTAAGGCAACCCGGCTGTTTTTTGTAAAAAAGTAATTAGG
>JAKOSZ010000199.1 GCA_029776555.1 Bacillota bacterium
ATTTTCATGCTCCATTGCGACTTCGGCACCGAGGAAGTGGTGGGAAGGCTGGGAAAGGCGTTGGGGCTGCCGGTGCTTTTGTGGGGCCCCAGGGATGAGGCTCCCGATGCCGAGGGGAAAAGGGCAGCAGACACCCAGTGCGGCATTTTTGCCAGCAGCAAAGCCCTTCAGCGCTATGGTGTGCCCTTTAGCTACATAATAAACTGTCCCGTTGAGAGTGACAGGTTTATGGAAGGTTTTAAAAAGTTTTGCATGACCGTATCGGTGGTAAAAAGCTTTAAAAGCCTTCGCATAGCCCAAATCGGCAGTAGGCCCCGGCCCTTTTTGAGCGTGATATATAACGAGGATGAGCTCTTAAACAGGTTCGGCATCGAGGTCATACCTGTTTCGGTGCCGGATATAGTAAGGCGCACCCGGGACATGCTCAATGAGAACCCGGCCAGTTTAAAAGACGCCATTGACGACATAAGGGAGCGGATTGACACATCCTTCACCGACGAGCAGAAACTGAGGACGGCGGCGGCCATGAAGCTGGTACTGGCTGACCTAATAGTGAGCAATGGCTGCACCGCCGCCGCACTGGAATGCTGGACGGCCTTTCCCAGGACCCTGGGGATAACGCCCTGCTTCGTGGTGGCGGAAATCACCGGCATGGGGATTCCGGTTGCCTGTGAAACCGACGTCAACGGCGCCGTATCCTCCATAATGCTCCAGGCGGCGGCCCTGGGGAGGACCGCCACCTTCTTCGCGGATTTGACCATCAGGCACCCTGAAAATGACAACGCCGAGCTGCTATGGCACTGCGGGCCTTTTCCCTACTCTTTAAAAGCGGATGACAGCCCGGCCCGGTTAATAAACGCCGTGGCCAACTGGAGGCTCAAGGGCGGAAGCATAACCATAGCCCGCTTTGACGCATTAAGCGGGGAATACAGCCTGTTTTCGGGCGAGGGCAGAGGGGTGGAAGGGCCCTATACCACCGGCACTTACGTTTGGATGGAGGTCGACCACTGGGAGAAGTGGGAAGAGAAGTTCATATTTGGGCCTTACATACACCATGTGGCCGGCATCCATGGAAACTACGCCCGGATCCTCCATGAGGCCTGCAAGTATATACCGGGGCTTAAGTCGGATACCGTCCATTCCTTCGGTGCTTCACTTTAGAGCCGGTTTATTATTGCCCCGGTGAATAATTTCTCGGCAGTGGAAAATAATATCTGGTAAGAATGGGATTGAGTTCTAAAAGCAATACCGGCAATAAAGCGGGACTGGAGGCAGGTATGAGTAACTTTTTCCTCAAGCTTTTGCTTTGTCCCGGTGTGGTATTTTTGGCCGATGCCCTGTTGCCGGGGATTGACCTGGCCGGCTCCTGGCAGATAATCTACACCGGTATCTTTTTGGGTATACTGGGCGCACTGCTGGATTTATTGCTCCTGGGACTTGTAGAATCGGCCTTTTCCGCTGTGGTGGACGGAGTGACAGGGGCGCTGTTTTTGTACCTGCTGCCCTATGTGTTTCCCTTTGCCCGCGTTACCATACCCGGTGCTTTACTGGGTGGAATCCTGCTGGGGGTGGGGGAATACCTGCTTCACCGGCTGGTATTGGCGGAAGAAAGGTATAAAAGAAGGG
>JAKOSZ010000200.1 GCA_029776555.1 Bacillota bacterium
ATACCTTAAGGTTTTTACAGAGCCCGAATTCACGTCCATAACCTTCTGGATGCCGGGCCCCTTCACCCCCGGAAAATCCACAACAATCCTGTCGGGGTTTTCCAGCCTGAAGGTGTAATAGTTTTCATACCCGGTCAGATCAATGATGGCTGTAAATAAACCCTTGTCTATTGAATACCCCATGCTCTCTATTTCAAAGTTTCCGGAAACCCGTATGGAAACGGTGTTCTTTTGGTCGGACCACTCTGCTTCCAGGCCCAGGCCATCGCCAAAAAAGCTTAACGGAATGACCAGCCTTTGATTGACAAGCCTTGCGGGCATCTTCATAAGGATTCTCCTGCCGTCCAGATAAGCAATCCTTGATTTGCTGGTGAATTTTATTTCATGGCCCCTGTATTTAACAACCATGGTCCCGGTGTTGCCGTTCCAGGCAAGCTCTGCACCAAGCTTTTCAAAAACCGCCCTGACGGGAACCATGGGAGTATTGCTGAGCAGGACCGGCGGGACATCGGTACTCAGCTCTTCATCGTTTACAATAAGGGTGAAATATTTGACATAATGCTTAAGAGAAGAATCGTCAAAACTGATGAACATGCTTTTGGCATACACGTTGACACTAAATACCACCATCAGGAACAGAGACAAAATAAAAGCAGCGACCCTCTTCATTTGTTCTCCTCAACCACCTTTTCATATGTCAATTTCTGCGCTGCTTTTTCATTCGACATTTATGCAGATTTTCCCTCTGAATATCTAAATCTTAATATTATTGTAACTAAAATGTAATTATTTGTTGTTTGCCGGGGAAGCCTTTTGTTTTTTGACAGGAGTTTGCCTGAAAGACACGATGCATCCGCAGAACTTTTGCCTGTAAAGCCCAAGTTCTCTTGCCTGGTTCTGGCCTTCCCTGAAGCCCGGCCTGAAATCCCTGTAATAGAACTCTATACCGTACCTTGCTGCCGCTTTTTCTCCCAGCTCCTTCAGCAGGTCATGCTTCTGGTAAGGGCTTACAAGAAGCGTGGTGGTAAAGGCATCAAACCCGTTTTCCCTTGCAAATGCCGCTGCCTTGTCAAGCCTTATATCATAGCATATCCTGCACCTTAATTCTTCCGGCCCGGTGAAGTTTTCCCAGAACTGCTGCTTAAAATCGTCAAAATATGTGACATTAAAACCTTTTATCTCAGAAAGCTTTTTTACGTTTTCCATCCTGCGGTCAAATTCCTCTTTGGGATGTATGTTTGGATTGTAAAACATACCCTCAAATTCAACGCCTTCCTCCTGAAGTACGCTTACAGGATAGACTGCGCAGGGACCGCAGCATATGTGAAGCAGTAATTTCATGTTATCACCCGTTTCTGTCCGTGTTATCGCTCATATCTTATAGTTACCGTTCATATTCCTGGCCCATTCACTCATATTTAAGTCCCAGATGCTCATAGGCAAGCCTTGTGGCCACCCTGCCCCTGGGCGTCTTGTTTATGAATCCCAGCTGCAGGAGGTAAGGTTCGTAGACATCCTCTATCGTGTCGGTTTCTTCGCCTATTGTGGCTGCCAGCGTTTCCAGCCCCACGGGTCCTCCGTCAAATTTTTCTATGATTGAAAAAAGTAGCTTCCTGTCTATGCCGTCAAGGCCGATTTCATCCACCTCAAGGGCTTTAAGCCCCATCCTTGAAACCTCCCTGGTTATGACCCCGTTCCCCTTGATCTGGGCAAAATCCCTGATCCTCTTAAGAAGCCTGATGGCTATCCTGGGAGTGCCCCGGGAACGCCTGGCTATTTCCTCGGCTCCTTCTTCATCTATCTCTATGTTTAAAATCCCGGCATCCCTTTTTATTATCTCCTTCAGCTCCTCCCATGTATAAAGGTCAAGCCTCGCTATTACGCCAAACCTGTCCCTTAAGGGAGAAGTCAGAAGCCCTACTCTTGTGGTGGCCCCAATGAGGGTGAACCTGGGAAGATCAAGCCTTATGGACCGGGCACTGGGTCCCTTTCCTATGATTATGTCCAGGGCGTAGTCTTCCATGGCAGGATACAGTATTTCCTCCACGCTCCTGTTTAACCGGTGTATTTCGTCTATGAAAAGCACATCATAGTTACCCAGGTTTGTAAGTATTGCAGCCAGATCCCCCGCCCTTTCAATGGCCGGACCCGAGGTGACCCGTATATTTACCCCAAGCTCCGAAGCTATTATTCCTGCAAGGGTGGTCTTTCCAAGGCCCGGAGGCCCGTAAAGA
>JAKOSZ010000201.1 GCA_029776555.1 Bacillota bacterium
AAGGCCATGGGCTATATCCTGGACTGGCGGAAGACCTACAGGGCGGAACTGACCCTGGGCATTGAGACAGATACCCAGGATTCCTCGGGCAGGGTGATTGCCCAAAAGGCGGTATGCATAACCCCGGAACAGGCGGCCGAGGCAATAAGGGGCTTCGTTGGCAGGTACAGGCAGCTTCCCCCCATGTTTTCGGCGTTGAGGCACCAGGGCAAAAGGCTGTACCAGCTGGCCCGCCGGGGGGTAACCGTTGAAAGAGACGAGAGGGAAGTGGAGATTTATTTAATAGAGATTGTGAAAATGGCCCTGCCGGTAATCCTGTTTGATGTGACCTGTTCCAAGGGCACCTACATACGGACCCTCTGCGCCGACATAGGGAAAAGGCTTGGATGCGGAGGACACCTGTCCTACCTGGTGAGGCTGAAAACCGGGATATTTGGAATAGAAGACGCCCTTACCCTGGAGGAGGTTAAGTCCCTGGCGGAAAAGGGGCAGATATCCGGCAGAATCACCGGGGTGGACCGGCTTTTCGGCGGCTTTGAGAGCATGGAACTCAGCCCCCGGGATGAAGGGAAGTTCATTAACGGGGCTTATGTGCCCCTTGGCGGCAGGGATTTTGAAGCTGACCAGCTCATAAGGGTTTACGGTGAAGAAGGGGCCTTTCTGGGCCTGGGAAAAGTCCTTGAAAAGGACAGCCGCCGCTATCTAAAATCGGAAAAGCTTTTTCAGGTGAGGGCCGGGAATTGAACCCGCCCGGATCTTATCCTCCTTTAACTTAATATTTATAAGGGCAGATAGGACATGGAGATATTCTATAAGAGAGATAATCCCAAGTTCACCAAAGCTGCGGGGGTAGGCCTGGGAAACTTTGACGGCCTCCACGCAGGACACATGGCTTTAATAGACACACTGATAAGTCAATGCAGGCTGAACGGCCTGTATTCGGTGATATACACCTTCAGGGGGCACCCGGAGCAGGTCCTTAAAAAGAAGCCCTTTTTTCCCCTTTTAACGCCGGAGGGGAAAAAGGCGGAGCTCCTGTCCAGGACCTCTGTGGACTGCCTGTTTTTCGACGAGTTTGACGAAGAGTTTTCCAGGATGAGGCCGGAGGCCTTTGTAAAGTATGTGCTTCTGGGCAGGCTCAACGCAAGGCTTGTGGCGGCAGGTTTTAACTACAGGTTCGGCCACCGGGGGGAAGGAGACGCGGACCTGCTTAAGGAAATGGGGGAGCATTTCGGCTTTAAGGTTATAATCATCCCTCCGGTAAAGGTCGGCGACGAGGTGGTGAGCAGCACCCTCATCAGGCATTACATAACGCAGGGAGACATGAAAAAGGTCTTCAGGATGCTGGGGAGACATCATTCCATAAGGGGAAGGGTGGTAAAGGGGGAAAAGATCGGGAGGGTCATGGGCTTTCCCACCGCAAACATGGAGCTTGACAGCTGGGTCACCCTTCCGGCCCTGGGAGTCTACGTCACCAAAACGCTTCTGGACGGAGTTCTTCATGAGAGCATCACCAATGTGGGGAGAAGGCCCACCTTCGGGACAGGGGATGCCATAAACCTGGAGACCCATATCCTGGACTTGGAAAGGGATATATACGGGAAGGAGATAGAGGTGTTTTTCCTGCACCGGCTGAGGGGGGAGGTCCAATTTAAGGACGTAAAGGAGCTGAGGGAGCAGATTGCCAGGGATATAGGCGCCGCCAGGGAGTATTTCAAAAAGGAAGGGCTCAAATAAAGGCTTTCAGCGGCGGAAAACCGGAACGCGTTGACAAATTTTTTAAATGTGTTAAATTAATAGTATAAAAGTAAATACTGTTTCGGGGGAGTAGCTTCGAAGTGAAAGGGCCAACAGCCGGCATTTGAAAATGCCTGGCCTTTCATCCCGCAGGGAAAGCGAGACCTTTAATATGATTCTTGAAAAGAATTGTGTTAAAGGTCTTTTTAATTAATACATCATTTTTAAAAAGAGAGCAAGATTATTTCAAGGCGAAAAAGGGCTTCAGAAGGGCGCGGTTTAAAGCGGCAGCCGGGAGCTTCAACCGGGGGAAGAACTTTTACAAAAACTTAAGGAGGATAGCCAATGGCTGAAAGGTTTGATTACTCCGGCAAGGAGGATTTTCTCACCAGGAGCGGGGAAGAGGTGTTTGCCCTGCTGGAGACTTCTCTTTCAGGGCTTGATGAGGCTGAGGCCCAAAGAAGGGCAGGGCTTTTCGGCCCCAATGAACTGAAAGAAGGCAAAAAGAGGACCCTTCTCATTATGTTCATTGACCAGTTTAAAAACATAATGATCCTTGTGCTCATGGCGGCGGCCATTATTTCAGGTTTTTTGGGAGAGCTCATGGACTCCTTTATAATCCTGGCCGTCCTGCTTCTAAACGCCATCCTGGGGGTCATCCAGGAGAACAAGGCCGAGAAGGCCCTTGCGGCCTTGAAAAAGCTGGCGGCGCCCCATGCCAAGGTTATAAGAGACGGCCAGGTCAGCCTCATAAAGACCTCCCGGCTGGTGCCGGGAGACCTGGTGCTGCTGGAGGCGGGGGATAACGTGCCGGCGGATATGAGGCTTGTGGAGGTCCACAACCTCAAAATAGAGGAGGCCGCCCTGACCGGGGAATCGGTACCCGTAGAAAAGGCCACGGAGAAAATTGAAAACCCTGATACGCC
>JAKOSZ010000202.1 GCA_029776555.1 Bacillota bacterium
AAAAGGGCGATCACGTAATAGTACAGGACGCAGACGGCGCCATATGCGAAATGCTAAGACCGGAGCTGGGCGCATCCATACCCAGGTACCTGCGCTACGCCGTAGAAAGCAGGAAGGACTGGGAAAAGCTCCGCGACGAGAGGTTAAACCCCGACTCACCCGGCAGGATTCCTCAAAACATTGAAGAAATATGCAAGGCCACCTGGACAAGCGAAAACCCCGTCTCCATATGGTGCGGTTCCATTTACGGCTGGTTGAGAAACTGGATAGGTGTAGAAAACCTGTCCTATGCCGTTTACGATGACCCGGAATGGGTGGAAGAGATGATGGAACATCTGACGCAGCTTACCCTGTCGGTCTTTTCAAAGGTAGCAGGAAAAGCGAAAATAGACTTCGGAAACTGGTGGGAGGATATGTGCTTCCGCACCGGTCCCCTGCTTTCGCCAAAGCATTTCAGGCAGTGGATGGTTCCCAGGTACAAGCGCATTACTGATTTCCTGAGAAATGAGTGTTCCTGTGAGTTTCACATTCTGGACTGTGACGGCAACATCCATGAGCTGGTTCCCCTGTGGCTGGAGGGCGGCATTAACGTGATGTTCCCACTGGAAGCGGCTCATACCGATGCTTACAGGATATCGGAAGAGTTCGGGAACAGGGTTGCCCTTAGGGGATATTTCGACAAGCGGGCCCTCATCGCCGGAAAGGAAGCCATTGACCGCGAATTTGAGCGGCTGGAGCCGCTCTTTAAAAAAGGCGGCTTTATACCCCATACCGACCACCTGGTCCCGCCCGACGTATCCTTTGAAAACTACTGCTATTACAGAGAGAGAAAATGCCAATTCATCGGGAAGGAAGTTGAGTAAAGAGAGCTTCTCTTTAGAGGCTTCCTTGCCGCCAGGGGAGGTATCCGTTTATGACCCGGCCCGTGGATTGTCAATACAGCCCTCCGGGGGAATATATCAAGGACCACTGCTTCGTTTATCATGACGGCTGGTGGCATCTCTTCTCCATTAGCGGAACCCGGGGATACTACCACGGCTACAACGGCAACGAAGAAACCATATCCTGGAGCATAAGCAGGGACCTGGTCCACTGGGAAATGCGGGGGCATGTGCTTCACGCTTCCCAGTGGGAAGGTGCCTTTGACCAGCATGAGGTGTGGGCACCCTTCTGCCTGAAAGCCAACGGCAGGTTCTACTTCTTTTACACCGGTGTCATCCATCCTTCACGGCCCATGGAATATCGCAAGCTGGGCCACGACCACCCCTGGGTACACAAGGGACACAGGGAAACCCAGGGGCTTGCCGTGTCGGAAGACATGACCAACTGGGTGAAGGCGGCGGATTTCCATAAAGGTCTTGGCATTCCCGGCCGCGATTCCCATGTGGTAAGGGATGAAGAAAATAACCGCTGGCTGCTTTACAGTACCGGTCCCGATAATCAGGCCTATGTCTCCCATTCCGGTGACCTTCTCCACTGGGAACTCATCGGCATTTGCGCGAAATTTCCCCGGATTCCCTCCGGTGATCTCTACGGGGAAACCACATCCGACATGATCGGCAGAGATATGAGCTGGGCCCAGCTTTCGGAAAGCCTGACAGTCATGAAGCACCCCCTTAACGGAAAATGGATTATGCTTGGAAACTGGCAGTATATCCTGTCCGACGACCCGCTTAATTTCCCGGAGAGGGAAGCCCGCAGGTATAACCTTAACTATAACGGCAAAATAACGGACATAGGCTATGCAGGCGAAATGCTTCAGCATGAGGGCAAGTGGTACAGGTCAGGCGTCTTTGGCAAACGCGACTACTGGAAGCTGGGTTTCACGGAAATCCGCTGGGTTCCCGACGGCGCCTTTGAAATTGTAACGCCAAGCGTTTTGGCAAAGTGAGGGATGGGAAAGCTTTACCCAGCCAGTGTCTCATCCATGCCGGCCTCAATCACCGGCAAGGTAAAAAAGGCTGCGCTTTCTTAACAAACCCATGGCGGGTCAGTTGGCGGCCGGAAAGCTTGTATTCGTTGCTATATACAACACCGGGCAAACTGATATAATTTTGTATGGGGAATTATCCGTCTTTGGTTACCGCTTTTAAGTGAGGGCTTTTGATAAGCTTTTTTCCGGAAACCCCCGGTCAAACCTTCTTCTCGTAAAGAAGGTTGTGAATGCGAGCCGGGGAGTGGAGACTTTTATTTCGAGAGAACAGGGGGGATAGTATGAAAAAGGGGATAAACGCATGGTGTATGCCTGGCTCTTACAGCGTGGAAGATTGCATACGTGAGGCTAAAAAGGCGGGCTTTGACGGCCTGGAGCTCAATATGGCCGAAAAGGCCGGTGACAGCGGGGGAAATGGAGGAATACCCCAGGCCTTAACCTTGGACCTCAGCAAAGACGACCTTAAGAAAATCGCCCAGGCGGCAGAGAAGGCCGGGATTGAACTGCCCAGCGTATCCACCTCGCTTCTGTGGAAGTACTCCCTTACCGACAGCGATGTAAAGGTAAGGGAGAAGGCCATGGGGATAGTGGCCAGGATGATAGACGCAGCCGAAGTGCTGGGGGCGGACACGGTGCTGGTGGTTCCGGGCGTAGTAAACAGGGACGTCTCCTATGAAAAAGCCTACAAGCGCTCCATGGAGTGCATGCAGGAGCTTAGGAAGTACGCCGAGGAGAAAAAGGTATACATAGGCGTTGAAAACGTGTGGAACAAGTTCCTCTTAAGCCCGCTGGAAATGAGGCGGTTCATCGAGGAAGCGGGAAGCCCCTACGTGGGCGCCTACTTTGACGTGGGCAACGTGCTTTGCTTTTCCTACCCCGAATACTGGATTGAAATCCTTTCGGGACTTATAAAGAAGGTCCATGTTAAGGATTTTGACAGCTCCATTGGAAACATCCACGGCTTTACAAACCTGCTGCAGGGGGATGTGGACTGGAAGAGGGTGGTCGGCGCTTTGAGGGAGGCTGGCTATGACGGTTACCTGACCGCCGAGTTATCGCCTTACCGGACATTCCCGGAGAAGCTGGCGTATGACGCGTCCGTTGCGCTGGACAGGATATTGAGCCTGTAAAAATAAGTTATCACAATGAAAGGGGAGATACAGTGATGCTCAAGGCAGGACTTATCGGCATAGGTTTCATGGGCAGGGGGCACCTGGACATTTACGAACGCTTCGAAAAGGAGAACTATCCTGTTAAGCTTACCGCTATTTGCGACGTTGACGGGGAAAAATTCAAGGGTAAATTCCTGCCGGGGAACATAGACGTTGGAAACAGCAAGTACGATTTCAGCAAGTACAGGCTTTATACCGATGTGGACGAGATGCTGGAAAAGGAGGAACTGGACTTTGTAGACATTGCCCTTCCTACGTACCTACACGCTGAAGTTGCGGTAAAAGCGCTGAACAAGGGGCTCCATGTGCTGTGTGAAAAACCCATGGCCCTTACTTCCGCCGATTGCGCCCGGATGATTGAAGCGGCCCGCAGAAACGGGAAGAAGCTCATGATAGCCCAGTGCCTCAGGTTTTGGCCCGAGTACGAAGTGTTAAAGGAGTACGTGGACAGCGGCAGGTTCGGAAAAGTGACCGGGGCATACTTTTTCAGGGGCGGCAGCACCCCCAGGTGGTCATACCAGAACTGGCTCCTTGATGAGAAGAGGAGCGGCGGCTGCATCCTGGACCAGCACATCCACGACGTTGACATGATAAACTGGCTTTTCGGGAAACCCCGGTATGTTTCCACGATAGCCGCCAATGTCATACCCGGCAGTGGCTTTGACATACTTTCTACCAACTACATATACCCGGATGGGAAGGTGGTCAATGCCCAGGACGACTGGACCTTAAACGGCAGCTACGGCTTCCAGATGCTTTACCGGGTGAACTTTGAAAAAGGCAACATCATCTACGAACAGGGTGTGCTTAAGGTGAACCCCTATGACGGGGAAGGCTTTACCCCGGAGATTTCAAAGGAGTCGGGCTACTACAGGGAAATAGTCTACTTCACCCAGGCCCTGATGAACAATACCCCTGTTGAGGTGGCTGCTCCCGAAAGCACCATGGCCACCATTGAAATCGCAGAGGCAGAAGTGGAATCGGCTAAAAACGGCGGCAGGATAACCCCGGTTAAATAGCACTTACCGGTACGGGGTTACACCATATGGGGAATTGACACTGACGGGGTGCAAAAACCCGTTGTGAGGGGAATGCTTTCGAGGAGAATAAATGCGGGCGGGCATTTTACAGGCTTGCCGGGATAGGAGGGTGCAATAGTGGAAAGGTCTATAGTAAAGCCGGAGATACCCGGGCGCACGGTTACCGTTGGCGGG
>JAKOSZ010000203.1 GCA_029776555.1 Bacillota bacterium
ACTTTCTATATATCGGTAAAAAATCCTTCTTTTTTTTACATTATTCGAGACGGGAAAGACTTAAGACAGCGGGATGGTTCACCGGCATAAAAGGGGCAGGCCCGAAGCTCAACTGGTCCTTTTCGGCGGGTACCCCATTTGGTCGGTAAAGGCATGCGGGAGGCCTGAAAAGTTTCCCGGGACAAAGCCGGGGTATATTTATTCCGTGGAAAAAATTTTTAAATCATATGGAAGGTGTATTGAAATAGAAAAACGGGCGTTGTATAATTGTATGCAATTATACTTCCATACGGATATACAGTTATATTTTCTGTCCTGACAGCCCTATGCGGGAACATTTTCGTAAAAAGGGGGAATAAGATGCTGCAATTCAATAAGAAGACCAACACCCTGGAACTGGTTCAGTACAGGCATTCTTTGCAGGATGTGGCGGAACCCAATCTCTTCAGGGAAATTTACAGCTACGACGAGATACCCAAGTGCATATTCAACCACCGGAGGGTGCCCATGTTTCCTGCGGACGAAATCTGGATAACGGACACGACTTTCAGAGACGGGCAGCAGGCCAGGGATCCCTATACCGTGGAACAGATAACCACACTGTACGATATGCTGCACCGCTTAGGCGGGCCCAAGGGAATAATCAGGCAGTGTGAGTTCTTTATCTACAGCAAGAAGGATCGGGATGCGGTATACAAGTGCATGGAGCGGGGTTATCAATACCCTGAAGTGACCAGCTGGATAAGGGCCAGCAAGAACGACTTCAAGCTGGCAAAGGAAATGGGGATAAAAGAATCGGGCTTCCTGGTGAGCTGTTCCGACTACCACATTTTCAAAAAGCTGAACAAGACGAGAAAACAGGCCATGAAAGACTACCTTTCGGTCATAAGGGAAGCCATAGATGCGGGCATTAGGCCCAGGTGCCATTTTGAGGACATTACCAGGGCCGACTTCTACGGCTTTGTGGTGCCCTTTGCCATAGAGCTTAAAAAGCTCATGGATGAGAGCGGGGTCCCTATTAAAATCAGGGCCTGCGACACACTGGGATACGGGGTTTCCTATCCGGGAGCCGCCCTTCCCAGGAGTGTTCCGGGGATAATTTACGGCTTAAGGCATTATGCCGGCTTCCCCAGCGAGCTCCTGGAGTGGCACGGCCATAACGACTTTTACAAAGCCGTAAGCAATTCGGCTACGGCGTGGCTTTACGGAGCCTCGGCGGTCAACTGCTCTCTCTTGGGTATAGGGGAAAGGACGGGCAACACCCCGCTGGAGGCCATGGTTATCGAGTATGCCCAGCTCAGGGGGACCACCGACGGGATGGACACCACGGTGATAACTGAAATAGCCGAATACTATGAAAAGGAGATAGGTTACAGGATTCCTCCGGGGACGCCTTTTGTGGGGAAGTCCTTCAACGTTACCCAGGCCGGCATCCATGCCGACGGGCTTTTGAAAAACGAGGAGATATACAACATTTTCAACACCAAAAAGCTTTTAAAGAGGCCCATAGGAGTCGCAATTACCCAGACATCGGGGCTGGCGGGTATAGCCCTTTGGATTAACAACTACTTTGGGCTGGAAGGAGAGCGGGCTATTGACAAGAGAAACCCTGCCGTGGCCAAAATCAAGGAGTGGGTGGATGAGCAGTACAACGAAGGGCGCAGCACATCCATAAGCAACGAGGAAATGCTGGAGGCGGTTAAGAAATACGCTCCCGAAATATTTGGCACGGCTTTCAAGGAGTAAGCAGCCTTAACAGGCGACGTTAAGAAAAGTACTAAGGATTGTGAGGGGGAGTAAGAATTGGGCTTGAATCTGACAAAGAAGATTATAAAAGGGCACCTTTTAAGCGGCAGCATGGTGCCGGGAGAAGAGATATCCATACGCATAGACCAGACCTTGACCCAGGATTCCACCGGGACCATGGCCTACCTGCAATTTGAGGCCATGGGCATACCCAGGGTTAAGACCAGGAAATCGGTGGCCTATATAGACCATAACACCCTGCAGACGGGGCCTGAAAATGCCGACGACCACAAGTACATCCAGACGGTGGCTTCCAGGTACGGGGTATACTTCTCAAGACCGGGCAACGGCATATGCCACCAGGTACACCTGGAGAGGTTCGGAGTGCCCGGAATGACCCTGCTGGGGTCCGACAGCCATACCCCTACCTGCGGCGGCCTGGGCATGCTTGCCATAGGCGCGGGAGGGCTGGATGTGGCTGTTGCCATGGGAGGAGGCCCCTATTACCTGACCATGCCCAGGGTTTGCAGGGTTGTCTTGAAAGGGAAGCTTAAGCCCTGGGTTTCGGCAAAGGATATTATTCTGGAAGTATTAAGAAGGCTGACGGTAAAGGGCGGAGTCGGGAAAGTCATGGAGTATGCCGGAGAAGGGGTAAAAAGCCTTTCCGTCCCTGAAAGGGCTACCATTGCCAACATGGGGGCCGAGCTGGGGGCCACCATGTCCATATTCCCCAGCGACGAGGTGACAAAGGAGTTCCTGAAAGCCCAGGGCCGGGAGCAGGACTGGGTTGAACTTAAAGCCGATGACGACGCCGATTACGACGAGGAGATTGAAATAGACCTGGATGGGCTCGAACCCATGGCTGCCCAACCCCACAGCCCCGACAATGTGGCCAGGGTAAAGGACATAGGCAGGATAAAAGTGGACCAGGTGGCAATCGGGAGCTGCACCAATTCGTCCTATATGGACATGATGAAGGTTGCCCTCATCCTGAAGGGCAAAACCGTGCACCCGGATGTCAGCCTTGTCATCGCCCCGGGTTCAAGGCAGGTGCTTACCATGCTTTCGCAAAACGGCGCCCTTGCCCATATGGTGGCGGCGGGAGCCAGGATACTGGAATCGGCCTGCGGCCCCTGCATAGGCATGGGGCAGGCGCCTGCCAGCAACGCGGTTTCCTTAAGGACCTTCAACAGGAATTTTGAAGGCAGGAGCGGAACGCCTACGGCCAGGGTTTACCTGGTGAGCCCTGAAGTGGCCGCGGCCAGCGCCATATCGGGATACCTGACCGATCCCCGGGAGCTGGGTGAGCCACCTGCCGTGGAAATGCCTCAGAGCTTCCTTGTAAACGACAACATGATCGTGGAACCGGCTCCGGAGGGAAACAGCGTTGAAGTGGTGAGGGGTCCCAACATCAAGCCTTTCCCTGTCAACAGGGAACTGCCGGAAAAGCTGGAGGGCAGGGTGCTGATTAAACTGGGGGACAACATAACCACCGACCACATAATGCCGTCCAATGCCAAGCTCTTGCCTTTCAGGTCCAATGTGCCTTACCTGGCGGAGTTTTGCCTTACTCCCTGCGACCCGGACTTCCCGAGAAGGGCCAAGGAAAATGGCGGAGGCTTTATAGTCGGTGGTGTCAACTACGGCCAGGGCTCCAGCAGAGAGCACGCCGCGCTGGCCCCGCTGCAGCTGGGAGTGAAAGGCGTAATAGCCAAGTCTTTTGCCAGGATACACATGGCCAACCTTATAAATTCGGGTATAATACCCATGACCTTTGTGGACAGCAGGGATTACGGGTTTATAGAGAACGGCGACGAACTGGTGCTGGAGAACGCCAGGAAGCAGCTTATGGACGGGAATGAGCTGGTGATAAAGAACAGGAGCAAAGGCGTTGAAATAAGGGTGAAGGTGCCTGTGTCAAAGCGGCAGGCGGAAATTATACTTGCGGGAGGCCTCTTGAACTACACCAGGAAACAGGGCGGCCAGAAGGAGTAGATTTGAGGAAGCGGGCGGGAAAAGAACCGGGGCAGCAGGATTTTAAGCCGCGGTCTTATGGGAGGGAACGCTGATATGGCCAATACCGGCTTCGATTACGGCAGGAATTATCCTTCCTCACTGAGGGAGAGGGTGTTCCAGCAACTGGAGGATGAAATTCTAAACGGCAAGTACAAGCCTGGCGACAGCCTTATAGAGTCAAAGCTGTCCGAGGAGTTTGGCATAAGCCGTACGCCGATCAGGGAGGCGTTGATGCAGCTGGAACTGGAAGGGCTTGTGCAGTCAATTCCCAACAAGGGCGTTGTGGTTAAGGGCGTTTCCGCCAAGGACGTGGAAGACATATACACCATCAGGAAAATGATTGAGGGGTTGGCGGCAAGGTGGGCTACAGAGAAGGCCAATGAAGAGGAATTAAAAGAGATGAAGGAGATCCTGGAACTGGAGGAGTTTTACACCTTAAGGAACGACATCGAGCGGCTGATCGAATTGGACTCCAGGTTCCACGAGCTAATTTTCAAGGCCAGCAAGAGCAAGCCCCTTATGCAGACCCTGAAGACCTTCCACCAGTACGTGAAAAGGGCCAGGAACATATCCATGTCCACACCGGGCAGGGCCCAGAAGTCCCTGGAGGAGCACAGGGCAATCCTCCAGGCCATAGTGGACCGGGACCCTGAGAGGGCAGAGAGGCTGACCACCGAGCATGTGAGCAATGCCAGCAAAAACCTTCTTCACAGAAGAAAGGAAGACATTGAAGCGGACCATACCTGAGATTAAATGAAGACGGGCTTTCCGAACTTAACCGGAAAGCCCGTCTTCATGGTGACCCATAGGGGATTCGAACCCCTGTTACCGCCGTGAGAGGGCGGTGTCTTAAACCACTTGACCAATGGGCCGTCTGCCAATGTTGATATTATAACATAGTCTTTTTTTATTTTCAATATTGACCTCCCCTAACTGTGTAGAATCCCTCGTTGCTTTTAAAATTTTGAAAATTTCTTCTGCAAAAAAGAGGATTATCAATACTATCTGTCGAATATTAAACATGAGACCTCCGCTCCTTTTAAACTCTTTTCAGGGAGATGTGGTTTTTCCACTCGGAGGTTTCATTTTTTCATCTTCTCCTTAAATTCCTCCAATCACCTGTTATAAGTTTACACTACCTATTAACGAGTTCATCCTGACCCTTAATGTTGCCAGATGCAGCCAGCTTTCATTCCAACAGCCGGGATAAGGGTGATATTTCCTCACGATAATTAACTGTATTCTTGGGTGACATATTCACAAGTTATTGACAGATTGGCCTCCCATGGATTTTGACTGGCCGGCCCATGCCTGAAAATTCACCAATTTTTAATTACTCAATGATTGCGGAAAGGCACAAAGCTCCTTGTCCGAAGCTTTAAAGCCTTTGACTGCAGGAATAGGTTTTTCCCGCTGCTTTGCCTGCCGGTTGACTTATGTCTTGAATTTCCCTGCTGCCGGGTTTTTGAGTTAAGCTGCGAGCCGGGAAGACATCCGCCTTTGTTTCTCTTTCCATGTACCGGCGCGATGGGAAAACAAGTCCCGGTAAACCAAATATACCAGGGCGTTGGGGAACAAGTCCCGGCAAAGCAAGGCTCAAGACGGCCTTGTTTTTTTAGCCGGGCCAAGACTTATGAAGTTTCTGCTTTCGGCCTTTACCCCTTGAAAAAAGTTTAGAACCTTATTCCCTGCCGCAGCGGAGGAGGCCTTTTAACCCTTAAACCAAGGGGCATCAAAAGAGGGCCTTTTGCCTATATCATGTTTTTCACCGCCGGCGCTGGGAAAGTCATGTTTATTTTGGAAAAGCTGTTTGTATTTATTGCTGAGCCCGGAGGGAAAATTATTATGGAGCGGTGTTTGCCTGAAAAAATTAGTTTTTAACCGCTTGTTTGAGGAAGGATGAGCTTATGGGAAGAAATAGGGATATAAGGACCGATTTGGCTTTGGAAGCCCGGGAGATTTTAAGGGAAGAGGCTATGAAAAGCAAAGAGGGGTGGCAAGGGGACCCCAAGGGGGTAGTGGTGGAAAACGCCGGCGACGAACAGATAAAAATCTCCAGGGTCAGGGTTGTTTCCAGTGAGGGAGAACAGGCCATAGGCAAACCCATGGGCAACTATATCACCATTGAGGTGCCGGGCTTAAGGGAGGAGGACCAGGACCTGTTTGAAGACACATGCAGGGTTTTGGCCGACGAGCTGAGCTCATTAATAAACCTGGGGGAGAAGTCCACGGTGTTCATTGTAGGGCTTGGAAACTGGAACGTGACCCCCGACGCCCTTGGGCCAAAGGTTGTGTCCAGCGTCATGGTCACCCGCCACCTGGTGCAGTATGTGCCGGAACAGATTGACCAAAGCGTCAGGCCGGTGTGCGCTGTGGCTCCCGGCGTACTTGGAATTACCGGGATTGAAACCGGGGAGGTGGTAAAGGGAATTGTAGAAAAAGTAAGGCCTGACCTCATCATAGCCATAGATGCTCTGGCTTCAAGGAAGATGAACAGGGTAAGCACCACCATACAGATAGCGGACACGGGAATTTCTCCCGGTTCGGGGGTAGGCAACAGGAGGATGGAACTGTCCAGGGAAACCATGGGGGTTCCCGTCATCGCCATTGGGGTGCCTACCGTTGTGGATGCGGCTACAATGGCCAATGACACCATAGACCTGGTGCTGGACAGCATGATAAAACAGGCTCCCCAGGGCTCCGATTTCTACAAGATGCTGGCTGATATAGACCCGGAAGAAAAATACCAGCTCATACGGGAAGTGCTTGAACCCTACATTGGGAACCTGATTGTAACGCCGAAAGAAATAGACGACATAATCGACAGGATATCAAAAGTGATTGCCAACGGCCTCAACATTGCGCTGCACAGGGGAATTACTCCCAGGGACGTAAACAGGTACATGCATTAAGATTATCCCGGGAAATGTGGTAGGGGCCTTTGGCGTCAGGCCGGGATTAAGCTTTTGTCCCGGAAGGGCCCTTTGTCTTATTTTTACCCGGAGAATAAGCCTTCCTGCCCGGACTTCACGGTTTGCCGTCCTGAAGGGGTAATGCCGGGTTTTTCGCCGGTGTTGATTATCTTGACCGGGTAATGGCGATGTATTATTATGGTGTTGTGTTTAAAAAGACGAGACGAAGGTTAATCCCCTTGCGGAACAGAGTTAGGAGAGAATGCGGTGGAAAATACCTTGCTCAAACTGTTTAAAAAAAGGCGTATAAGGCGGATTGCCCTGCTTTTTATTATTTCTTTTGCCATACTTTCCGTTTCACCGTCGCTTGTAGGCAGCGGGGGTGTTCTTAACCGGTATTTAGGCTACAGGGGAGATGGTTCAATAAAGGGTTTCAGGGACAGATCCGCATTGTCCTCGCGCATGGGAGACAGGGTTGGCGCCTCCGCAGCGGAGGATGGGGCAAAAGAGCCTGCTGAACCGAAGAAGCCCCTTGTGCTTATAGACCCGGGCCACGGCGGAAGAGATTTCGGCACCTGTTACGGAGGCCTGTGGGAAAAGGAAGTAGTCCTCCAGATTGCGTTAATGACCGGGGAGCTTCTTGAGGAAGCAGGAGTGGATGTGGTTTACACAAGGACAGAAGACAGGGAAGTAGAGTTAAGAAGCCGTCCGGAACTGGCCAACAGCATAGGCGCAGACCTCCTTTTAAGTATTCATGTAAACGCCCTGGAGGATATGCCCAGGTATAAGGGAACCGAAACCCTGTACGCAAACCCTGGGCAGAATGAAAATAAAAGGGTGAGCAGCAGAATGTTTGCCCAAATTGTCCAGAGGGAAGTAGTCAACGCCCTGGGCACCGACGATAACGGGGTGAAAAACCGTTCCAATCTGGCAGTGCTGCGTTTGGCCCAAATGCCCGCCGTCATTGTGGAATTAGGCTATATTACCAACTCTTCCGACAGGAGCAAGCTGGCTCAGCCGGAATACCGGGAAAAAACCGCAAAAGCCCTGTGCAAGGCAGTACAGGATACTCTTGCTTTGATTTACCCGGAATAAACGCTTCTGGTTTTTGTCAGAGACAGGCATTTTACCATGGGCGCCGGCAGCTTTGCCGGCTGCCGGAAGGCGTACGGTATGCTTTGCTTTTTATTTTCAATTACCATTTCCTTACGACAGGGACAATCGCATTAGGGGGTTAGATTTTGTCAAAGGGCGTAAAATACCTGGGTATACTGGCAGTTTTGACCGCGGCGTGGAATACGGATTTTATAAAACCTTTAAGGATATTTGCCGTATTTCTTCATGAGCTGGGTCACAGCCTCATGGCTTTTGTTTTTGGGAAGGGAATTGAGAGTTTTATGGTCAGCTATAATGAAAGCGGTTTTGTAACTGCCCAGACCAAAGGCTGGTTTTCAAATTTCGCGATTTGCAACGGGGGTTACCTGGGAAACCTGTTGTTCGCCCTTTTTATATTAAAAATCAAGGACACCAAATGGGGCAGGTTCGTACCCGGAATTCTGGCCATCCTTCTTCTGGGGGTGTCAATTAAGTTTTCCGGCTTTTCCTTTACCCTTCTTTACTCCTGCCTTTTTGCCGCATTTGTCATACTGCTTTACATGCTCCAAAAAGAGGAGCTTTACGGCTGGGTTATGGACGTTATCGGCATATCCAGCCTTGCCTATGCCTTTTATGACATTTTTGTGGACACCATTCTCTACGAGGTCAATAAATACTGGCATTTTGCCGGCGGATGGCGGCAGGGGGAGCCGGTGACCGACGCGGTGCTCCTCTGGCAGATTACGGGCATTCCGGCCATAGCCTGGGGTATGATATGGCTTTTGATCGGCATTATCTCCGTCAATGCCGTCCTGCTTGAACCCATGCGGCGCCGGCGAAGATAGCCCGAAATATGCCATAAGCCGCACCGGCTTTAAAAAAGGCGGCTTGCAAAAGGGAAGGTGGGTGCATATGGAGGAAAACATGGAAAAAAGAATAAGGGAACTGAGGGAGCTTATCAGCTACCACGATTACAAGTATTACGTGGAAGACAGCCCTGAAATAAGCGATTACGAATACGACATGCTGTACAGGGAGCTGGAAAGGCTGGAAGCCCTTCGCCCTGACCTGGTTACCCCCGATTCCCCTACCCAGCGGGTAGGCGGAAAACCTAAGGAAGGCTTTGAGAAGGTAGTACATACGGTCCAGATGCAGAGCCTTAACGACGTCTTCAGCAGGGAGGAGCTTTATTCATTCGCCCAGAGGGTAAGGGAGGCTGTGGGTGAAAGTGTTGAATACACGGTGGAAAGGAAGATTGACGGCCTTTCGGTTTCCCTGGAATACGAAAACGGGGTTTTGGTCAGGGGTTCAACCAGGGGCGACGGGGTTGTGGGAGAGGACGTCACGGCCAACTTAAGAACCATAAGGTCCATACCCCTTGTGTTAAAAGAACCCGTCCCCTTCCTTGAAGTGAGGGGAGAGGTCTTCATCTCAAAAAAGGAGTTTTTAAGGCTCAACGAAGAGCAGGAGGCTTCAGGCCAGCCCCTTTTTGCAAATCCCAGGAACGCGGCGGCGGGCTCTTTAAGGCAGCTGGACCCCAAAATTACGGCGGGGAGGAAACTGGACATATTCGTTTTCAACGTGCAAAGCATACGGGGCAAAACCTTTGAAACCCACCATGAGTCCCTGGAGTACCTGAAAAAGCTTGGATTTAAGGTTATCCCGGATTACAGGGTCTGTAAGAGCATGGATGAGGTCTGGGAGGAAATATCCCGAATAGGGGAAGAGAGGGGCCAGCTGAGCTATGAAATCGACGGAGCGGTGGTCAAGGTCAATTCCCTGGCGCAGCGGGATATCCTGGGGAGCACCAGCAAAACCCCCCGTTGGGCCGTGGCTTATAAGTTCCCCGCCGAAAAGAAAGTGACCGTAATAAAGAACATCTGGGTAAACGTGGGAAGGACCGGAGTGCTTACGCCCAACGCCGTCCTGGACCCGGTAAGGATTGCGGGCACCACCGTTAGCCGGGCGACCCTGCACAACATGGACTATATAAGGGAGAAGGATATCCGCATCGGTGATACCGTTGTAATACAAAAGGCGGGGGATATCATCCCCGAAGTGGTGGAGGTGCTTAAGGAAAAAAGGACGGGAGAAGAGAAGGTGTTTGAAATGCCGGATAAATGCCCCGTCTGCGGAGCCCAGGTGGTCAGGGAAGAGGGAGAAGCGGCTTACAGGTGTACGGGCATTGAATGCCCTGCCCAGTTTTTCAGGAGCATTGTGCATTTTACGTCCAGGGATGCTATGAATATTGAAGGCCTTGGACCCGCTCTCATCGACGCTTTCCTGAAAAAGGGGTTCATAAAGGGCATATCGGACCTTTACTACCTGCATCTTAGGAAGGAAGAGATAATGGGAATGGAGCGGATGGGGCAAAAGTCGGTGGAAAACCTGCTCAGTTCCATAGAGCGCTCCAGGGACAACGATATTGACAGGCTCATATACGGCTTTGGACTAAGGCATATAGGCTTAAGGGCAGCCCAGCTTTTAAGCGAAAACTTCGGCTCCATTGAGGAGCTGCAAAGCGCGTCTTTTGAGGACGTGTTGAAAATCCCTGAATTCGGCGAAAAAATGGCCCAAAGCGTGGTGCAGTTCTTCTCCCAGGAGCAGACAAGGGACACCATTGAAAAACTTTCAAAAGCCGGAGTCAACATGAAGAGCAAAGGCAGAAAACCTCTTAAAGACAACAGGTTTGAGGGGCTGACTTTCGTGCTGACCGGCACCCTGCCTTCCTATACCCGGGAAGAGGCATCAGGGATTATTGAGAGCTTCGGGGGGAAGACTTCCGGCAGTGTCTCCAGGAAGACCAGTTATGTCCTTGCCGGCGAGGGGGCGGGAAGCAAACTGGAAAAAGCCCGGGAGCTGGGCATAAAGGTTATAGACGAGGAAGAATTCAGGAGGATGATCAGCTGACGGGGAAAATCGGGGCAAAGGGCATTGAATTGGCTTTATTTGGTGGGATATATATGAAGACGAATGAATATAAAGTATAATAAAAACAGTGCGGTGGGTAAATGTTAAGTAGGAACGTATTAAAACGGAAGGAGGTATATTATGTCCATTTTTGAAAGCTTTACCAGGAAGGTCACGGATACCGCCAGGGTAGGCGTAAGAAAAGCCGGGGAAGTGGTGGAGATCACAAAGCTTAACATCAGCATCAACGCGGAAGAAGAAAGAATCCTGAAAGTATACGCGGAGATGGGAAAATACGTATATGACCTGTACAGGAACGGCAAACTGGTGGACGAAAACTTAAAAGCCATGTGCGGGATGATTGACTCGTCCAGGGAGTCTATCCAGGAGATGAGAAAGAGGATTCTCGACATTAAGGGCATGAAGCTCTGTCCCGCATGCGGTAATGAACTTGAGCTGGATATGGTTTACTGCCCCCAGTGCGGCAAAAAACAGGAGACGGATGCGCCCAAGAGCTGCCCTGAATGCAAGGAAGAAGACGGTGAGGGTGGAAAAGAGGAAGAGAATTAAAAATAAAGCCTGTGACATTAACCCCTGCAAAGGGGTTTTTTATGTATAATGATAAGTATAAAATCAGTTTAAGCAAAAGAACCAGGAATGGAGATGAACAGGCATGCCGCGAAAGGTGAGGTTGCATACCGGAGATGGAGTTTTAGAATACCGGGCCGATGACGGGGAGAACCTTTTGGAATTCTTAAGGAGGAATTCGGTTAGTATCGCTTCTCCCTGCGGAGGGAAAGGGACCTGCGGGAAGTGCCGGGTAAGGGTGAGGGGAATTCCGGACGAGCCCGCGGAAAAGGAGAAAAGCCTCCTGGGGTCCCAGATGATTTCAAAGGGTTACAGGCTGGCCTGCTACAATACAATAAACTCGGACCTGGACCTGTACCTGGACGCCGCAGGCGGAGAAGCCAGCATCACCACCGAGGCAAAGGAGAGGCGTGTAAAGCTTGACCCGGTGACGAGGAAAATAAAGCTTGAGATGGAACTTCCGTCCCTTGAATCCCAGGTGTCGGACGTGGAGAGAATAGAGGCCTTTTGCGGCTATACAATGGATGACTCACCGGCTTTTATGGCCAAAATACCCGAAATCTTAAGGCTTGGCGATTTTAAAATCACGGCGGTGGTGAGCCGCGACAGGATTATTTCTGTAGAGCCGGGAGACACCAGCGGGAAACTTTACGGGGTGGCGGTGGACATCGGCACCACCACCATAGCCGCCTACCTGGTGGACCTGGTAAAGGGCAAAAAGGCGGGAGTCTGTTCAATGCTGAACCCCCAGGCGAAGTTTGGGGCGGATGTGCTGTCCAGGATAGACTATACCCTGAACAGGCCGGACGGGCTTAAAGAGCTTAAAGAGACCATAGTAGACTGCATCAACGAAGCCATAGCCGCCCTTTGCAGGGATGGGGGTATCAGGGAAAATGACATCTATACCATGGTGTTTGTG